>JAHEMX010000139.1 GCA_024643445.1 Desulfobulbaceae bacterium
TGTCCGCAGTGCCTTTCAAGCGATCATGCAAAGCGCTCAGCACTATAAGAAAGACAGCCATGCTTTCAATGTAACCATTCAGCCGTTTCTCGCACAATCGGATTTTGAAATTATACTGGGGGCAAAACGGGACCGGGATTTCGGGCCGGTAATCCTCTTTGGAATAGGTGGGATCTTTACCGAAATCATCAAGGATAAGGCGCTGGGTCTACCTCCGATGAACAGGCTGCTCGCCCGACGCCTGATGCAGCAGAGCAAGGCCTACACCCTGCTGAAGGGGTATCGCAATCGTCCGGCGGCCGATTTCGAGCTCCTCGAAGAAATGATCATCCGCGTATCCCAGATTCTCATTGATTTACCTGCTATTGCGGAACTTGACATGAACCCGGTGATGATCAAGGACGGCAAACCGGTCATCGTTGATGCCCGTATCCTGATAGCACCCACGGGCGTCACTGCCCCCCGGCATCTGGTGATCAGCCCCTATCCCGGGGAAGAGGAACACCGGGTGCGCACCGATAGCGGTATGAACCTTCTTATCCGACCGGTCAAACCGGAGGATGCTCCGCTTTTCACCCGCCACTTCAGTACACTCTCGCCAACGAGCATCTATTATCGTTTTTTCGGTGTATTGAAGGAACTGCCGCCGGAGATGCTCTCCCGGTTTACCCAGATCGATTACGACCGGGAAATTGCCTTGATTGCTATTGATCAGGATTCAGATGTTGAACGAATGCTCGGCGTTGCAAGGATTATCGGCGACCCGGATGGAAGGGAAGGTGAATTTGCGGTCCTGATCGGCGATTCCTGGCAGGGTAAAGGCATCGGGGCCAGCCTGTTGCGTCGCTGTCTGCTCATTGCCGAGAAACGGGGTTTCAAAAAGATCTACGGCATTGTCCTGAGAGAGAATAAGCAGATGCTGGCCCTGGGCAGGAAATTGGGCTTTAAAATGAGCAAGGATGAAGATTCAGGTGAGTATTCCCTGCAGATCAACCTCGAGCAGGCCGGCATGAGCGAGGGGCTGAAGAATCTCTAGAAAAGACGCAGTGAGATTCTCTGGTTTCGGTTCACGGGCAACACCAGAGCGCCGCCTTTTCTATCTTGCTGATTAGCCTTGATGTCGTTGTTCCTGCCAGCCTGAAAGCCTTTTGCCGGCCTATATCCTGACCATGCATGCCAACCGCCACACTGCCGTAACCGCCTTTTTCGATTTCACTGAGGATCACACCGGGAATACTCAATCCGCGGAGGGAACTCCGCCTGATACGTTCGTTCCCGATATCATGTTCGTGCAGGATGGTTTCGGCCCTCTGGAATATATCCGCATCATCGGGACTGTTTAAAGTCCTCACATGAAGCAGGGTAACGAAATGCTGATCCTGATCGGTAAGAAAGTAACCAACATGATCGACCACCCGGTAACCATTTTCGGAACCATCGAGACAGACAAGTACATTTTTCCTGCCCGGCTCGGTGTCCGGACAAATCCACAGGGGCGACGTGCAGCAATGGTCCCTGATCATAGACTGCATGGTCTCGTCAGCAGGACGATCAACCAGCCACTGCAGGGCAAATGATGCTCGCCTGCCGAGAACCACAGCATCGTAAAGCCCCTGCGAACTCTCCAGCAGAATATCCTTGACGGTACCGTAACGCTCCCTGATTGCCTTGGTAATAACTCGGTCGATGGCAATGTTATGGTCTTTCAGAAGCGCTATAGCCTTTTTAATCGAACGCCTGGCGCCGGCAGGCAGCTCTGCCTGGAGGTTGGTCGCGGGACCTTCCCACATATTCGTCAGCACGTGGCTCATCTTGCTGCCCTTGCGGTTACAGACATGGAAAAGGGTTATGTGGTGCTCTGATCCGGCGGTGAAGAATGAGCAGATAAACCTTACGCCGAAGAGGTGTTCGACATTGTTGCTGATGGCCACAAGAAGTTTTTTCTCCATTGCTTCATTCCTCTGGTGATAGAGACAATCTCCCTGAATTTTCTTTGACGAGAGGTTAATCCCATAAATCCCATGTCGGAGCGGGGAAGAAAACCCTGACAGCTAAAAGTCCTTTTCCACGCATTCCCCCCGGTGGGACAGCCGATGGCAGATAGCCATTCCCTGGTTCAGACCGTTTCGGGATTCTCGCTATAGCGCTCCTGGATAGCAGCGGACAACTGGGCGGCAAACAGGGACGGTTTCCGAGCCTGAAAGTACCGTGATTCAAGCTTGCGCACCACTGCAGCCAGTTTGTGATCGTCAAACATCGCTATTATCCAGCGGGAAAAATCATGCCGCTCCAGATGAGCGTTGATAATCTTTTCTTCCACCCGTTCTGCACTCCTGGCAAGCTCGCCCAGGGAGGCGGCTGAGGCCCCGGTAGGCCGCCCCCTGTCCGTATAGACGAAGGCCTGTTCCTGGTTCACCGTTCTCTGGGAATATTTCGTGCAATGCCGGACATGTAAGGTGAGTCGCGGCGCAACGCTGAACCGTCGCGGACGGCCCTGCGCCTCTTCCGTCGGAGGGAGCAACACGGCTTCACCCATTTTCAGGTTTCCCAGAAGTTCATACCAGTCCGCAGAAGGTTCCGGGCTGACGATTCCTCTCAGGACATCGATTTCTTCCTTTTCAACGATACGCGTTGCAACAATTGCTCCGAGCGATTGAAGTACATTGCGGGGTAAACGTGAAGGCTGATAGGTGACCAGGATATATGACCCCATTTCCGGGTCAAGTACCATTTCGCTCAGCGAGTCATCCAGGAAATAGTGACATTCATCAAGCAGAATGGCATGCGGATACCCCCTGTTTTTCCGATATCGCGCCGCCAGCGGCAGCAGCTGACGAATATAGGAAACCTTCTCTTCATGGGCAAGATGTGACAGATTCAGGACAATGCTCAGTCCCTGGCGAAACAGCAGCATCAGATCCTCCAGTTTCGGCAACAGCGTTGAACCGCCGAGCAACAAGGTATTCGGCAGGGTGGCAAGGCTGCCGTAATCCCCCTCGGGATCAAGGACGATAACCGTGTAACGCTGCAGGATCATCTGCTCACAACACAATCCGGCGATCCAGGACTTGCCGCTCTTGGTATCCCCGGCTATCAGGATATTGCGTCCCTTTATCCCAATCTCAAAAGAAGGCTGCCCCTTGAGCGATTCGAGCACCAGGTTATGATGCCTCGCGATCCCGGATGGAATACGCGTTTTGGAAGATACCTGACGGATGTACGCCGCAACCGCTTCCACATTGTTACCGGGAAGAACAAAATCCGCCTCATTTTTCAAAAACCCGGAAGCCCATTCAACAGCGACACCATATTCACAAACCTTGAGGAGTTCATAATCGTTTTCCCCGTCGCCGATTCCGACAGCATTATGGACCGAGGTTCCCAGGATATCGAGTACTTCTCGCAGGCCGCTCGCCTTGCTGATCGACTGCGGCAGTACCATCATCCGGTTCCGGTTAAAAGAAATCATCAACGGCAGCTTCTGTTCCCGGATAATGGACAGAACCGTATCAGCGTGCTCTGCATCCATGTCCACAAGGCAGCGCCCCACGACAAATTCGATACCCCGGTCACTCAGTTCACGCAGCAGGACCGGGAAAGGCGGAGGTCCCAGCAATCTCCGATGGCCATTGGACAGCAGGATAACCGCGCCATTTTCAGCAACCACGCCATCGACAAAAGTCAGGTCAAAATCACCGGCCACCCTGCGCAACTCCCGCAGGATTCTCCCGGTTACGATTACGACAAACAGACCGGCATCCCGAGCCTCATCGATGGCCTCACGAACAGCCCGATGAAGAACGCCGCCTTCGGCGATGGTACCGTCATAGTCAATGGCAATGACCCGTAGAAGCATCGTCTGAACCTAATCTGCCGTTCTGAACGGGTTTAACACCAGCACCGGACAAGGTGCCCGCTGCACAACTCGTTCCGCCACACTGCCAAGCAGGATTTTCTCAAGTCCTTTCGCCCCATGAGTGCTGATAATGATCAGATCGGCCGGGACTGACCTGGCATACTCGACAATGGTATCTACCGGTTCCCCCATCACCACTTCACCCTTGCAACCGGGACTTTTTTTCTGCAGGCCCTCGACCATACTGGTCATCCTTTCCTGCGCGCTGGCTTCAAAGGTCGATTGGTAGTCGGTAAAATAAGGCATGCCGAACATAATGGCAGCGTCCGGATGAAGAGCTACGGCGTGAACAAAGTGAAGCGTGGCCGATAGTTCTTTTCCCATCCCGAACGCATAATCGACAAGCTTTTCAGTATGGTCCGAAAAATCAACAGGAACGACAATGTTTTTTATCTTCTGCATATTTTCCTCCGTGCTGCTGTTCAACACATTTCCGCTGTTACCAGGCAGTATGAGAAACCACTCCGCTACCAGCCGCTCTTCATGGTTCCGGGAAATCGTTATCCTCTCAATTATGCATGTGTCTCTTTATAATCCTATTGCATATTGCATGCCATGAAGTGCGGTTCCGGCTCAACTGCAAAGCGGGTCGGCCAGAGGCTGCTGCCCACGCGCAGTGCCTGAACCTTGGCCGACTCGCACCTCCCCGCTGCACCGGCAGGAAATCTTTACATATCATAAGCACTGCTGGACGGTGAGACAAAGAGCAACGGGGCAGACGACAGAAACAAATGCAGTGAGCAAGCTCCCCTGCTGATAAAAAGGGCGGATGGCACACTTAATGCTAGAGAATATCTTGAATAATCGCCAGCCACTATCGGGTGGCGCTGTTTATCAATTGACCTCGGCTTGTCGGGACCGAAAATGCGACAGGAAAAAACCGATCCGGTGCTGTCTGGGAAGAGCACCTCCCTTGACAACATCAAAGAATCGCTTCTGTTCAAGGACATAGATGCTGATCAGGTAAACGGGATCATTGCCGCCGGCCACTGGCTGCAGGTGGAACCGGGGCACTATATTTATCGGCAGGGAACACACGCCCTTCGTTTTTTCATTGTTGCTGACGGATATGTGGAGTTGCTGCTGAACAACGACTGCGGTTACCAGTCTGTGGTAGGCCGCATCGGTCCGGGGGGACATTTTGGCGAAACATCGCTGTTGACAGGCAGCTGCAACAGTATTGATACCCGCGCGCTGAGTGAGACGACCCTGCTCTGTTTCAATGCAGATACCTTCAATACCCTGTTGCTCGCCCAGCAGAGCATAAAACACCATCTCTGCATTGCCCTTGCTGAACGTTTGCGGGTTTCATTCCGTGATCATGCAAACACCCAGGGCTCAAACAGCAAAAAGCAACGGCGCACCAGCAGAAATGCCGGTCCGAGCTTCCTTGAACAGTTTCATCTGGCGACCGGCACCATGTCCCGGGAGATCAAGGGAGGATCACGGCCGGTCGGCTCTACCATTTCGCGCCAGATAGAGAAGGCGGTCGGACAATTGAGCGGCAACCTCGATCCAGTGCTTATTTCCGGAGAATTGGGAACTGGAAGAAGAATGCTTGCCTATGAGATACACCGTGCCAGTGCCTATAGAAATGGTCCCTATTCTGAAATCGATGTCCTGGAAGTCAGCGCCGCCCAGATCGATGTCGAGTTGTTCGGCTTCGATCAGGAGGCACCGGCGTTCTCGGAGATCGGCCATTACGGCATTTTTGAAAAGTCTGCGGGGGGGACGGTCGTCCTTTACAGCGCTGAGCACATGGAACCGGATCTCCAGCGTCAGCTTTCAGCGATCATAAGAAGAAAGGTCTTTACCCGGGTAGGGGGCGCAAGAGAGGTTCCGCTCCAATCCCGTATCATCCTGATCTGCAGGGATACACCGCGTCAACAGGACGGCCACAACCGATTGCTCCCCTCCCTGTTCAGCCTGGTGGCGGGCCAGCACGTCCGGGCAGCCCCGCTTCGGTCACACCGCAAGGATATCCCGGAGCTGGTTCAGTACTACCTTCGACGCTACTGCCTGCAATATGGCAAGAGCATAAACGAGGTAGAGGACCGGACCCTTGGCATGATCATGAACTACGACTGGCCGGGAAATCTGGATGAAATGGCAAGCGTCATGCAGCGGGCCGTCATTCTGGGCAGATCCAATCACCCCCTGAACAGCCAGATTCTCCTCGGGGTTCCAAAACCTGAGGGAAAATGGGAATTCAATCTGCTCCGCCTGCAGACCGTAAGACGGGTGCTCGCCAGTCCGTTATACCCGGTTCTGCCCCGGCTGGTTATCGGTTTGATCCTGCTGTTCGTCCTGACAACATTGCTTCTCGGACCGGCCGAACCGAAAAAGAACCTTGGACTTGTATTGAGCTGGGAAGTGGGGTGGCCCCTGCTTGTCTTCTTCTTCTTTTTTCTTGCCCGCACCTGGTGCTCCATATGCGGGCTGGCACTGCCCGGCTGGCTGGCCCAGATCGCCCTCAAACCGAGAAGGCAGACGCCGGAATTCATCAAGCGTTATTCCGGCTGGATAGCTGCCAGCCTCTGCATTCTCCTTTTCTGGGTAGAACTTGCCTGGAACGGTTACGAATCCCCCCGCCTCACCGCCTGGATTCTTTTGTCGATTATCACGGGAGCTTTTATTTTCAGTATTTTCTTCGAACGAAGAGTCTGGTGCCGTTATCTCTGCCCGCTGGGCAACATCAACGCGCTATTCTCGATGTCGTCGATCCTGGAACTTCGTGCCAACAGCCAGATGTGCATGAATCACTGCAGCGATCACAGCTGCTATAACGGCAGTGCTGCAGTTTCCGGTTGCCCGATGTTCCGGCACCCCTTTATGGTGGATAACAACAGGGATTGTATTCTTTGTGCGAAATGCATCAAAAACTGCAGACAGGATTCAATCCACCTCAACCTGCGCCTCGCTCCCCAGGAGCTGTGGAATCAGCGCTCACCGCGACTGGAAGACAATTTCCTTATTGTCAGCCTGGCCGGTATTTTTCATCCCTTTGCGATGAACCAGGGTTATTACCTTTTAGACGAAAACTGGTTCAGACTGTTAGGTCATGCTCAGCAGTCATCCGGTTCAGTCCTCTCCTGCAGCATGTTCTTCTTTTTCTGTATCCTTTTGCATCTGTCCGGTTATGCGCTTTTTGCCCTGGTCATGGCACGGATGAGCGGCAGCAGCTGGAAAACGACGGCAGCTGCCCTGGGTTACGGTTATATCCCCCTGCTCCTGGCCGCTTTTTTGGCCCTTTATCTGGAAATCCTGATGGTCGGTTTTTCGCTGGTTCAGGCGAACCTGCTCGATTTTTTCGGTATTGCCGGCTCTCCCCTCCCCGGGCGCTTACTGAGCCGTGATGCAACCATGGTTCTCCAGTGCATCACCATTATTGGCGGACTCTTCGCCTCATTGGTGGCCTGCAGGAATATTGTCAAACGGCTCCCGACAGAGCTCGTCCATTCGGGATTCGTCCTGTACTTTCCCGCGGCGCTGCTCTGTCTATCCGCCGCGATCTATCTCCAGCTGTTATTGTAGACGATCAGTTCGGGTTCCAGGAGCGTTTACCCGGCGGTTTTGTGTATAGAGCTGCCGAGGCAGGTGAACGGGTGGCCGGTTTATCCGGAAGCACGGACTGCTTTTTGAACGATCCTGATACAAAACGGCACGATGAGAAAAAGAAGAAGGATCCGAAACAGGTGATGCGTTGCCACATAAGCCGGGTCATATCCCAGGGCCAGAGCCATGACTGCCATCGCTTCTACACCGCCCGGTGCAAAGGCGACAAAGACCTGGCCAAAGGGTATGTCCAGCAGGGTTGCCACGGGATAGGCGAAACCGACAGCCAGAAGCACGGCGAGCAACGTGCAACTCAGCGAGGCACGCAACAACCGTTTCAAATCCCTCAGCGGGATCGACGAGAAACGCGAGCCCACCATGGATCCGGTTATCGTGAAGCCAAAGAAAAGCATTGGAAATGGTGGACGCCCGCTGACCATATCCAGGTAGTGCCCGACACCGCTCACGAGCACACCCGCAAGCAGAAACGAGGCCGGAATCCGCCATCTTTCGACAGCGAGACCAACGCCGAAGGCCATGCTGATAACGACAAGACTACCGACAAGGCTGCCGCTTACCAGCGGCAGCGTGTGCCCCGGGGCGAGACCTGAATGGGCAAGAACGAAGGGCAGCAGGGTGGCGACCAGAACCACACGAATGTTCTGCAGCACGATGATAGCACGGATATCACCGATGCCGCTGGCGGCAAGCGCCATAACATAGCTTAAAGCCCCCGGAGCAGTGGAGAGCACCGCTGTCTCCGGCGTGATA
>JAHEMX010000635.1 GCA_024643445.1 Desulfobulbaceae bacterium
ATGACGAATGTGCGGAACCTGGGCCCAGGGATCGACAATCATCAGTTCCAGGTGCTCGATGGCGATCTCGTTGGCCAGATCAATGGCCTCCTGCAGAGAGTCCGCGATAAACATCCTCCCGCGGCGCATCAGTGACTCTCGGGCAATAGCTGCCCGCTCAAGCGATTGAAGCTGATCTTCAAGCGCCGCCGCAATCTTCTCAGGTAAAGAACCATCGGTCGTGACGACGATCGCCAGGGCCTGCGGGTCATGCTCCGCCTGCGCCAGCATGTCAGCAGCCACATGAACAGGATCGGCTGAGCTGTCTGCGATAATCAGCACCTCCGAAGGCCCGGCAATCATATCGATACGGACCATACCGGAGACCTGGCGTTTCGCCTCCGCGACATACTGGTTCCCGGGGCCGACGATAACATCAACCCGGGGAATGGTCTGCGTACCAAAAGCAAGGGCCGCTATTGCCCAGGCAGAACCGGCCCGATAAATTTCAGTAATGCCTATTTCCTGGGCGGCAACGAGCAGGTGCGGACTGACTGAGCCATCCCCCGATGGCGGGGTCACCATGATGCGCTGCGAAACACCGGCGATACCGGCCGGGATGCCGTTCATCAGCACAGAAGAGACGAGGGGGGTGGAACCGCCCTGGCCTCCGGGAACATAGAGACCGGCGCGCTCGACCGGCCGCACGAGACGTCCGACAATGGCTCCGTCATCGCGTGTCTGGAGCCAGGAATCCTCCATCTCCCGTTCATGAAATTCCTGTATCCTGGTGATCGCCACCTCCAGGGTATCAAGAAAGCTGTCATCAACAAAATCGTAGGCCTCTTTGAGCTCAGGCGCCGTGAGCGCCAGGCCTGTCTGGAGCATGTGGGGTGCATCAAATCGGCGGGTATAGGCAAGTACAGCCTCATCCCCCTTCGTCCTGACCTCAGCCAGGATCCCGGCTACACTGTCCCGACACGATTCGTCGGCGCTCTGGAACCGTCCGAGCAGCGCGGCTATCGCCTTTTCTCCGTCCGGGCTGCCAGCAACAAGTGGTGTAATAATCATTTCTTCTTCATCTATCCTCTACTCCCTGCGCCGGCATGAGCCGGGGGGCTTATCTGCTGCATAATTCATACGGTCGTGCATTATACGCTATTTACCCCTGTTTAGTAACTTAGAAATTGTTTTCTGCGTTTTTCTGACAGAAAACAATTTCGTGAAGGCGCTTATCCCGTTTAACGGGGTTAGAAAGCATTACCGAGCCGGATGATTAAGCATTCGGAATTATTGTTTTTCAGCTTTTCGCTTTGCAGTTACCGGAAAAGGAAATATAGTTACAGACTATCAGGAAACAACAGGCATCCCCTGCACTTTTCGCTGCATGGCTGCAGATGCACGGCCTCGAGCTGTTTCCATAAAAGGAGGGTAACGTATTATCGCTTGATCCGGGCTTTCAGTCAAAGATACCGGAAGATTCGATACTACCAATACATAGCATGGATTTTGAAGCCAAATGGATTGCCTGGGAAACAACCAGGCGCTGTAATCTCAGCTGTGTCCACTGTCGATCTTCATCAACGCTTGACGTAGTGGGACACCCCGATTTTTCTCTTCAACAGGCAGAACGCATTCTTGATGACATTTCCTCCTATGCCAGCCCGGTCATGGTTTTGTCGGGCGGCGAGCCGCTGCTGCGGCCGGATATTTTCGACATTGCCCGCTACGGCTCCAACAAGGGACTACGCATGTGCCTGGCGACCAACGGCACACTGGTCACCGATGCTGTCTGTAAAAAGATCCGGGAAACCGATATCAAGATGGTTTCCCTGAGCCTTGACGGAGCACGCGCCGAAACCCACGACAATTTTCGCAACCAGGCCGGCGCCTTTGACGGTACGATGAAGGCCATTGAGTTATTCAAGAAAAACGATATCCCCTTCCTCGTGAACTCGTCGTTTACCACCCGCAACAAGGATGAAGTTCCCCGGATATTCGAACTGGTTAAAGGCCTCGGTGCAACGGCCTGGTACATGTTCATGATCGTCCCGACCGGCCGCGGCGAGGATGTCATGGATGAGCTGATACCGGAGGAGCTCTACAATGAGATACTGGAGTGGCACTACCAGGTCGAAAAGGAAGAAACCGAGATTCTGATGCGCCCGACCTGCGCCCCTCACTATTACCGTATTGTCAGGCAGAAAGCCAAAGAGGAGGGGAGTCGTTTCAAACGGAGGAACCTTAACTTTTCCACTGGCGGATCCAAGGGTTGCCTAGCCGGCC
>JAHEMX010000636.1 GCA_024643445.1 Desulfobulbaceae bacterium
ACGGGCCCGATCCAAGCGGCTACGAAAATGAGCCCGACGAGCAGTTCCTTCCGCTTCCCGCCGATTTATATGCTTCCCTATACCATCAATTCAGCCATGACGTGGAAGAAGAGCGCTCCTGGTACCTGGATATCCTGAGCACCCACTCCTGTCAGAACATTCTCGAACTCGGCTGCGGCACCGGCCGGATCTGCGAGTACCTGCAGGGTGCCGGACTGAACCTGTTTGGCATTGACAACTCACGGGATATGCTGAATTTTTCCAGGGATTCACGGCACGTTCCGACCAGTGAAATGGATATGAGCATACTTGGTTTCAAACGCTTTTTCGATGCGGCTCTTCTGCCCTGCAACACCCTTAACCTGCTGCAGAACAAGCAGCTGATCAGCCACTGCCTCTCGGAAATAAGACAGGTACTCAAAAGTCCGGGCCTGCTCATCCTGCACCTCTTTGTTCCGGATCAGAAATTGCTGGAGAATGCGGGAAAAAAACTTTTCCAGTTCAGTCTTACCAAGCAACCCGACGGAGGAACGCTGATAAGGGAGACAATACGGACCTATAATGCCGGGGCTCAATTGCTTACCCTCGAGGAACGCTACAAAATCAGACCTGCCAGCAATTCCGGTGAACGGCAGAATTATCTTCACACCTTTCAGCTGGCCGCCCTCTCACCTGCACAATGGTTTGCTGCCATAGAAAAAGCCGGATTTTCCATCATCTCGACCTCTGGCCGGTTCGATCATTCTCCGTTTCATGAATACCACTCCTCGACCCTGCTGCTAGTGGCCCTATACAAAGAACAATCATGATTGTTACCTGCTGATCTTCCCCATTTTTTTTGAATTTCTTAATTTATTTGTCCCCTTTGACCTAGGTCAAAGAAAAGCAGACAGATCATGCTTATGGTGTCTGCAACAATCGAGGTTGGGGACAGGATATCCCCGATTACCCGTGTAAACGTTATTAAACCTATAGGAGGTTCCTCCATGTTTTGTAATCAATGTGAACAGACAGCCCACGGAACTGGCTGCGAGAAGGTTGGTGTCTGTGGCAAGCAGGATGATGTTTCAGCACTGCAGGACCTGCTGACCCATGCCCTGCAGGGACTGGCCATCGTTGCCGTTTCCGCGCGTCAGGCAAACATTATCGATGGTGCCGTTGACCGCTTTACCGCCGAGGCGACCTTCGCCTGCCTGACCAACGTCGATTTCGATCCGGAACGTTTTGCTGTCTGGATCAGAAAGACGGTAGAGCTCCGTGATGCACTGAGAGGCAGAGTTGAAGCAGCCGGCGGCTCCGTTGCCAGCACGGCCGATACCCTGAGCTTTGTGCCTGCTCCGGATCTGGCCGGCCTTGAAAACCAGGGAAGAGCCTTGAATTTCATCCCCTCTCTTGACGAGAACGAGGACCTTCGCTCGCTTAAGCAGATTGCCCTTTACGGTGTCAGGGGTCTGGCCGCCTATACCGATCATGCCGCCATCCTCGACCAGAAGGACAGCGAGGTGTACGGTTTTATTCATCAGGCCCTGGCGGATCTCACCCGCAAGGATCTCGGTCTCAATGATCTTGTCGGCCTCGCCCTGAAAGTCGGTGAAGTCAATCTCAAGGCCATGGAGCTCCTTGATGCTGGAAATACCGGCACCTATGGTCATCCGGTTCCGACACCGGTGCCGCTTGGAACCAGGGCCGGCAAAGCGATACTGGTGACCGGTCATGACCTGAAAGACCTGCAGCTGCTGCTCGAGCAGTCGGCAGGCAAGGGGATCAACGTCTATACTCATGGTGAGATGCTGCCCTGCCACGGTTATCCCGAGCTGAAGAAACATCCCCATTTCCATGGCCATTATGGAACCGCCTGGCAGAACCAGCAGAAGGAAATGGCTGCCTTTCCGGGCGCCATCCTCTTCACCACCAACTGTATCCAGAAACCAAAGGACAGCTATAAGGCCAATGTCTTTACCACCGGTCTCGTCGGCTGGCCGGATGTCGCCCATATCGGTGATGACAAGAATTTCGCGCCGGTTATTCAGCGAGCCCTGGCCCTGCCCGGATTTGCCAAGGACGAGGACAAGGGAGAAGTACTGACCGGGTTCGCCCGCAACGCCGTTCTCGGTGTGGCAGACAAAGTGATCGACGCGGTCAAGGGAGGCGCCATCAAGCACTTTTTCCTGGTCGGCGGCTGCGACGGCGCCAAACCGGGCCGGAACTACTATACCGATTTTGTCGAACAGGCCCCGGCCGATACGGTCATCCTGACCCTGGCC
>JAHEMX010000637.1 GCA_024643445.1 Desulfobulbaceae bacterium
ATTTTGACGCAGGCATATATTTGATATTCCGAGCATAAAATATTCACACGCAACGCAGAGTTGGGGCCAAAAGACAATTTTTCAAGGTGGCCTAGAGGAATGGCAAGGTATCATACCCGCCCTGTCATCACTGAGAGTAGTCGAGAACGTTATGCCTATAAAAGAATATCCGTTTCCTGTTCCCGATTCCGACGGCTGTATCGCAAAAGGAGTCAGGAGGCTTGCCCATCTCCAGATACCCGGCGGCGCCCAGGTCGTTGAGCAGGGCGGCTATCTGTTCATTGGTCATATTGCTCCTCCGCGGGGCACCTCGATCATTGATGTCCGCGATCCCCGGAATCCTGTCCTGGCAGCCACCGTCTCTTTGCCGGATATGCGGTCGCATTCCCACAAGGTGATGGTTGCCGGTGACCTGATGATCGTCAACAGCCAGTGTCATCGCCGCAATTTTTTCCGTAAAAGTGACAAGCTGCAGGAAGTTCAAACACGTCTTTCCCTCGAAAAAGGGGGCGCGCCAGATGATGGTGAAATTGCCGCGGCGCTGGGTGTCAAGCCGCAGGAAGTTGTGCTGCTTCGGGGCGAATGTAGTTATCCCTATGACCAGGGCGGCTTTCACATCTATGATATCTCTCATCCGGCCAGGCCCCGCGAGATCAGCTTCCAGCCGACCGGCGGCATGGGTGTTCATGGCTTTGATTTTGACGGCAGGTATGCCTATGTCTCGACGGAAATGGCAGGTTTCAAGGGCAATATTCTGGTGATCTACGACGTGTCACGGCCCGAGAGTCCCCGGGAGATCTCCCGCTGGTGCATGCCCGCGCAGCAGGCGGGCGACAGCCTTTCGACCGGCCCCGTCAACGGTACATGGCTGCATCACGCTTTAAGGCAGAGCGACATGCTCTGGGCGGCCTGCTGTCAGGCCGGTGTCTGGGCGGTAGATATATCCGACATCACGAAGCCGGTGACCGCCGGCACCTATAACTATCATCCGCCGTTCCTCGAGTCTACCCACACCGTCATGGGGCTTTCGCAAACCTTTCAGGGACGGAAGCTGGCGCTGGCAATAGACGAGGAACATGACAACCATCCGAAGGGGCAGCCCCATGCTGCGCTCTGGCTGCTCGACGTGAACGAACCTGAGCGTATCAGCCCGTTGTCGGTATACGAGGTGAGTGAGTTGGATTCACCCTGGAGCCGGAGCGGCAGCCGTTTCGGCGCCAGCCAGATAGTTGAGCGTCCGACCGGGGACCTGGTCTTTGCCGCCTGGTTCGCCGGGGGGTTGAGAATTGTCGATATCGCCAAACCATCGGCCCCCCGGGAGCATGGCTATTTCATACCGCCGCCGGATGGCGCCCGGGTTCCGCAAAGCATGGATGCTGAAGTTGACGATCGGGGAACCGTCTACCTGCTGGACCGCAACGCCGGCCTGGATATCCTGGAATTGTCCTGAAGGATGGTTTTCCCGCTTTATAAGCCGGTTTTCATCCGTGCCGGGCGGTTTTTTGAGTCACGATTAGTAGCCGGGCCACCCAGCCCGACATGCTGAAAACAGATTCGACTGCAATCTTCTTAGAGGAGCCTGTCTGAAAAAGATATGGATCTTTCACTGTCGTCCCTGGTTATTTTAACGGTATCCGTTTTTTTCTGCTCCATTGTCAGCGGTATGATGGGGATGGCGGGCGGCGTGCTCTTTCTGGGAATCCTGGCCTCCTTTGTCGAAACAACCTTCATCGTTCCCATCTATGCCACGGTCATGATCGTAAGCAGCGGCGCCCGGTCCACCATTTTTTATAAACATATCAACTGGGCGATCGTTTTTCGCTACACCCTGGGGCTGCTTCCGGGTGCCTTCCTCGGCATTTTCATCTTCCAGCTGCTGCCGAAAGATCTGATCAAACTGGCCATGGGGATTTTCATCATGTTGATGATATTTCTGCCCGTCTCCAAAAAGAAAAGCCGGCTGGACAGGTGGATATTTCTGCCGGTCGGCCTGGCCGCAGGATTTTTCGGGATTTTTTTTGGTGCAAGCGGACCGCTCACCTCACCGTTTTATGTCAGGCAGGGTATTATCAAGGAGGCCATGATCGGTACGAAATCGTTCTGCTCCCTGCTGGAGCATAGCGTGAAAATAGTTCTTTTCGGCATGATCGGGATAAATGTCATGGACTACGGCACCCTGCTGTTGTGCCTGGTTCTTGCGGTTGTGCCGGGTATTTACATCGGCAAGCTGCTGCTCAATACAATATCGGACCGGAGTTTTT
>JAHEMX010000140.1 GCA_024643445.1 Desulfobulbaceae bacterium
CCTGAAAATCCTGGCAATGGCCGTTGCCAGGGCTGGTCTCGATCAGGAGAAGGTACGCGGTGAAATAGAAAATTTGAAAGGCTATTTCGGCACTGCCGGCGAGTTCAATTTCTCCGCCAAGGATCACAACGGTCTCGGCCTTGATGCCTTCACCATGGTTACCGTGAAAGACGGCAAATTTGTGCCGTTTACGATGTAGGCGGCGCATCCCGTACGTACGGAATGATTGTTTTTCTGCAACCATCTGCTCCTGTTGCCGGGCTGTTGCTCATTGCCGGACTTCTCGGTCTGAAACCCGTATCGGCAGGCTAGCAGGCAGCTATCTCCGATCACCTGCCTGCCGGGGCTTACGGCAGGCAGGTGCTTCTTTTCCCACCTCTCGGTTGGCATGAACTGCTTTTTGTGTATTTGCCAATTAATACTGGATTTCCTCTTCGCATCATGTAAATAGTATGTAATCAGTAACAAAAAAAAGGAGGGGCTGGTTTGCCGGCTCAACGGAGCCGCGGGGTATCGCTTTGGTTTGGCAAATTCGAATAGAGGGAAGACAATGGCAAAGAAAGTGGTGATTATCGGGGCGGTCGCACTCGGTCCCAAGGTTGCCTGCCGGCTGCGGCGACTTGATCCGGAGGCTGAAATTACACTCATTGACCGTGATGATCTGATATCCTACGGCGGTTGCGGCATTCCCTACTATGTCGGTGGCGATATCAACGATCTGGAAGAGTTGTACAGCACAACCTCACATGCCATCCGGGACGTTTCCTTTTTCCGGGACTGCAAGGGTGTCAGGGTAATGACGAGGGTTGAGGCCCGGGCGGTTGACCGTAAGAACAAGTGCGTGCAGATCTGTCATCTCGAAACCGGGGCAGAGGAGTCGCTCCGCTATGACAAGCTGGTGCTGGCCACCGGTGCACGTGCCTTCCGCCCGCCATTTCCGGGTGCGGACCTGCCCGGTGTATTCACCGTTTCCAACCTGCACGAAGCTGAGCAGATCAAATCACTGATGACCCGGGGCAAGGTCGGCAAAGCAGTCGTCATCGGGGCCGGGGCGATCGGTCTGGAGATATCCGAGGCACTCACCGATCTCTGGGGCATCGAAACGAGTTTGATCGAGATGGAGGACCAGGTTTTGCCTACCTTGCTTGGCAAGTGTATTGCCCGGGTGGTTGCCGCTGAACTGAGGGCGAAACAGGTGCATCTGCTGCTCTCTGAAAAGGTGATGCAGATCACGAGGGATAGGAAATCCGACACGCTCATGGTCCACACCTCCAAGGACATCCTCGCCGCCGATATCGTCATACTGGCGGCGGGGGTGAGACCCAATAACCTGCTTGCCCGCGAAGCCGGTCTTGCCATCGGCCAGGCCGGCGGTATCCTGGTCGATCGCCGTCTGCGCACGAGCGATCCGGACATCTATGCCGGTGGAGATTGTATAGAACTCAGGAATCTGGTAAGTGGAGAGAACATGATGATGGCGCTTGGCTCCCTGGCCAATCGTCAGGGCCGCATCATCGCTACCAATATCAGTGGCGGCAGCAGTCATTTCAAGGGCACGGTCGGCACCTTCTGCGTGAAAATCTTCGATCTCGGGGTCTGCAAGGCCGGGCTGACCTATCGGCAGGCGAAAGAGACCGGTTTTGATCCGGTTTATTCTGCCGTCGTCCAGCCTGATCACGCACATTTTTATCCCAGTGCTGAACTGATGTACCTCTCCCTCGTCGCCGATCGGCAGACCAGGAGAATACTCGGTATCGAAGCGGCCGGAAAACATGGCGATGCAGTAAAGGCACGGGTGGATACCATCGCCTCACTGCTGCGTTACGGGATTGATGTCGATGACGTGTGCAGCCTTGAGACCGGGTATGCGCCGCCGTTTGCTTCGGCCATGGATGTGATCAACAATGCCGGGAATGCACTCGATAATATCCTGGCCGGACGTAACCAACCCATTGACGCCGCCGATTTTCTCTTTGAATTCAGACATGGTAAGATGTTTGTGCTGGATGTCAGGGGCGAACGGGAAGCCCGGCCGCTGTGCGCCAAATATGGTGAACGCTGGCTCAATATCCCGCAGAATGTGCTGCGCAGCAGACATACGGAGATCCCCCGCGATGAGCCGTTCTTCCTGATTTGTGATACCGGTGCCCGGTCCTATGAGGCCCAGGTGTTCCTGCGGACCCGGGGGGTAGAAAACACCAAACATATCCAGGGGGGATATGCGATGATTCTGGTAGCTGAACCTGGATTTGCTGCCTAGGGGCAATCCACCATGAAAAAGATCGGCACTATTTTTACCCCGTTCAAAAAACTCGGAGATATGCCGGTCCAGCCGGGTGGCGGATCAGGCATCATCGGCCGGGTGGAGATAGAAACTCAGTATCAGTCTGGCCTCGCCGATCTGGAAGGATTCAGCCATATCTATCTTATCTACCGCTTTAACCGGGCCCGACGAATCGAGATGCACGTGGTGCCGTTTCTCGATACGCGGCCCCGCGGCATTTTCGCAACCCGCTCTCCGCTGCGTCCGAACCACATCGGGCTCTCTCTGGTTGAACTGGTTAAGATCGAAGGAACAACGCTGACGATTAGAAACCTTGATATCCTTGATGGTACGCCGCTTCTTGATATCAAGCCCTATATCGCCTCCTTTGACCAGGTCGGTCAAAGCAGATCGGGATGGATGACGGCGGACCGGGAAACCGTCGGCACCTGTCGCTCCGATGAACGATTTGTATGAACCGCCATGGTTCTGAGCAACGGGCAGTATTTCAAGATAGGTAACGGGCTGGAGGACAGGTGATTTTGACGATTTCTCCACAGCAGCGCGTGGCCGTCATTACCGCGGCGCTATTGGCGCTTTTCCTGGCCGCCATGGATGCGCTGGTCGTATCGGCGGCCATGCCCACCATTGTCTCGGAACTGGGCGGGCTTGACCTGTACAGCTGGGTCTACTCATCCTATTTCCTGGCCCGGGCCGTGTCTCTGCCAATTTTCGGCAAACTGGCTGATCTGTACAAAAATCGGAATCTTTTTCTTGGTGCTATTGGTCTGTTTATTCTCTCCTCGGCAGCCGCCGGCTGCGCCTTTAACATGATCGGCCTGATTGTTGCGCGGGTATTTCAGGGAATCGGTGCCGGAGGGATTTTTGCCCTTGTCTACATTGTGCTGGCCGATGTCTCTCTGCCCCGGAGCCGGGGACGTACCCTGTCGTTTGCCAGCTCAATCTGGGGCGTTGCCAGCGTCCTTGGCCCCACGCTGGGGGGCTTTATCGTCACCTATTTTTCCTGGCGCTGGATCTTTTACATCAACCTTCCTCTGGGCCTGCTTTCTGTCTGGGTGATAGGGAGGTATCTTCCCGAACTGCGGGAAAAAAGAAAGAGACGCTCCCTGGATTTTGCCGGGGTTGCTACCCTGTCCACCGCCATCCTGGCCTTTTTGTTCGCCTTTCTGATGGGCGGAAGGGAATATGCCTGGACTTCCCCGTTTATTGTGGGTCTGCTGTTTTTTTCGGTGGTAGGCCTCGCGGCTTTTATCGTTGTCGAGCATCGGGCCGAGGATCCGATCCTGTCCATCAGCTTCTTTCGATTACGCGGATTCAGTACCGGGAACGCTGCCGTTTTTTTCAGCAGTTTTTCGATCTTTTCCATGTTCGCCTTTGCCCCTCTTTTTATCCAGGGAGGGCAGGGTAAATCGCCGATGGAAGTCGGCATCGCCATGCTTTCCCTCAGCCTCGGATGGTCCCTGGGATCACTGCTGCTCGGTCAATTTGTTGACCGGCTGGGACTGCAGAAAACAGCCTCTGCCGGTGCCCTTTTCCTTTGCGCGGGCTGCGCTGCGACCCTGAGTTTTACCCTGTCTACCACCACCATCTATGTGTTTGTCAGTTTTTTCGTATTAGGATTTGGCATGGGCTGGGTCGCCCTGTCAACGCTGCTGGTGGTCCAGTCATCCGTTGATGCAAAGGATAGGGGCGTGGCCATCGCCTCGAACCAGTTCGCCAGAACCATGGGCGGAACCGTCGGGGTAGGTAT
Organism: Desulfobulbaceae bacterium; assembly: GCA_024643445.1. GTDB lineage: Bacteria > Desulfobacterota > Desulfobulbia > Desulfobulbales > Desulfocapsaceae > Ww85. The sequence continues at coordinate 4,035 of JAHEMX010000140.1, forward strand.
TTGCGGCAGTTTCATCGCGACCCAATTTTCCAGGCTCGCTGAGGTCATAGAGGGTGACGGGCTCATGGATCGGCTGCCGCATCACGTGGGCGAGGCCGGTTTAAGCCAGGTGGCGAACCTGCTCCATCCGGATGTCCAGGCAGTACTGCCGGTAAAAATACGCCTCATGCTCCAGGGCGCCGTCGTGGACGGCGTGAGTGGCGTATTCTGGACGGCGACTGCAGCAGCCCTGCTCTGCCTGCTGGTGTGCCTGATGATCCCGAAAACCAGGTCGCAGAGGGAAACAGCGGGGTAGACGTGATGATTCCCTTCGACCGGTTTTGCTCCTAAACGATGCCTTTTAGCTGTTTCCGGCCCCACCAGGTCTTAGCCAGCGGTCTACCGCCGACAAAGCGGTTTGGCCCGAGGGCATCCTGAATCCGCAGGCATTCGTTCCATTTCGCCATCCGTTCTGATCGGTTAAATGAACCGACTTTCAGCTGGCCGCTGCCAAGTCCGGCCGACAGGTGACTGATCGATACATCTTCCGTCTCCCCCGAGCGGGCGGAAACAACTCCCTGCCAGCCCGCTTTTTCGGCGGCCAAAAGCGTATCCATCGCTTCGCTGACCGTGCCGACCTGGTTCACCTTTATGAGTACCGCGTTGCAGGCACCATATTCGGCGGCTTCCTTCACCAAAGAGCTGTTGGTAACCAGATAATCATCCCCGATGATCTGCACGCGATCACCGAAGAGGCGGGTAAATTCGCGCATGCCTTCGGGGTCATCCTCACCGACGGGATCTTCTATTGAGACGATCGGATAGGCATCGAGCCATCTGCCAAGCAGATCGATAAAGGCGGTCGTATCCATCTCCCGATCTTCGAGCGCCAGTCGGTAGCGCCCTTTTTTACCGAATTCCGAGGCGGCGATATCGAGGGAAATCACCACTTTTTCTCCCGGTTTTTCCCCCGCTTTTTCAATTGCGGCGACCAATGTTTCCAAAGCCTCTTCGTTACTGTCAAAGGCAGGCCACCACCCGCCTTCGTCGGCAATACCGGACAAGCGGCCCTTTTCAGCCATAATGGCACCAGCGGCAAAATAGACTTCGCTGGTGATTTCCATGACCTCGTCAAAGCTGCCGGCGCCCGGCACCATGATCATGAAATCCTGTATATCAACGCGGCGTCCGGCATGGGCGCCGCCCCCGAATATCTGAATTTCAGGCAGGGGAATGGAGGGGGTTCTCCGGTAGTGATCAGCAATGTGCTGCCAGAGCGGTTTTCCCGCCGCGGCTGCCGCGGCGTGCAGGACGGCTAGGGATACCGCGACTATCGCATTTCCGCCCAGTTTGTCTTTTAAGGGTGACGGATCAAGCGCCAGAATGGCCGCATCGATTTCCGCCTGATTGCCGATTATCCGGCTGGACAATGCAGGTGCGATGACCTCGTTCACCTGTGCCAGTGCCTTTTGTACATCCATGCCGCGCAGCGTTGGACCACCGTCCCGCTTATCCATTGCCTCGCGTGAACCGCGGGAGGCGCCGGCCGGTGCAATCGCTCGTCCAAGCAACCCGTTTTCAAGGACAACATCGACTTCAATCGTCGGGTTTCCGCGTGAATCCCAGACGCGACGTCCTTTTATGCTCTTTATGGCAACCATTATCCGTTAATCTCCCTGGCAGAGGCTCCTCGAATCGACCACCACGGCGGGACATTGCCCGGGGCTTTTGCTGACCGCAGCAGTCAAGGTGAGCCTGCTATTTACCATATGCTGCCGGAAGTGCCAGGCAAATTCTACCCCTGCATATCAGCCGGGGCTGCACCAAAAAGGTTGTCGGTCAGTTTGACATACCAGGCAGCCGATTGGGTTTGGATGATATAGCCCAGGGCGATAACCAGGGCGGCCTGGGCGCCGGCTTCGCCGAATGAATTTATGGCAATGGCAAGGGCAATGGAAAGATTGCGCATGACAGTGCCATACACGAGAGCGATGGCGTTGCCCCGCTCAAAGAGCATTTTTCCGATAACGGTCGATAGTGAGTAGTTGACACCGTACAGAAGCAGCAGCGGTATGAATATGGCCAGCAGTTCCGCAGGCGCCGCCATGATGCCCCGGGCCTTGAGCGCCATGGCGACAAAGACGATGCCGAGCACGCCGATGGTTGAAGCAGCAGGAAAACGGGGCGCGATTTTCTGCTTGAATTCTGGCAGGCTGTAGCGTTTCAGCAATAGCATACGCGTGATCTGGCCAATCAGCATCGGAAAGAACACGATGATGAGGATCTGCTGAACTACCTTGCCCAGTGCCACTTCAACGCTGGCGCCGAGCAACACGTTAACATAAAACGGCGTCAGCAGGGAGCCCAGCGTCAAGCCGATTACCGTCAGGTTTATTGCCGCCCCCATATTCCCCTTGGCAAAACCGGTCCAGGAGATAGTCATGCCGCTTGTCGGCAGTAATGCGGTGAGCAGAAGACCAAGCGCCATGAAGGGCTGATCTGCGAAGAACATCTTTCCAAGGAAAAAGGCAAAAACAGGGATGATGACAAAATTGATGAGCAGGGCCGTCGCCTGGAGTTTGACGTTCAGTCCTTTTTTCAGGTTATTCATGTTGAGCGTAACCATCATCGGATAGACCATGAGAAAGGTAAACGGCATGATCAGCAGTTTTGCCTGTTTCACGAGACCCGGGTGAGCTGCAATACCAAAAATAAATCCCGCTATCAGGAAGATGGGTATGGCTACTACCAGATTCTTGTTGACGGTGAAAAGGAATTTCCACATGATAGATACCCCGCGCTTCCAGGAAGGGATAAAAAAGTTTTTCCGGAGGAGAATAGATTTCCCCTCATTTGTGTGCATTTGCAACATTAGTATATCCCGGGAACTTGTCAATAAGGTATTCAACGAAATACTGAAATACTTCGTTCGGAGCAGATCCGTTACCCTATTTCCTGGATCTTCCGCTCAGTCCTGGAGAAGAGGTATTATATGCTCCTGTTGCTCAACAATTCTGGCATCAGCCAGGTTGACACTGGTGCTCTGGAGGAGTAGTATTGCCGCTGCATTTAACGGGCATATACCCATAAATAGCAGGTGCTCATGCCCCCGAGAATGTCCTGCTGTCTGGCTGCCCGGCAATGAAAAGGACGCACTAGCGGTAGTAAACGTGACGAGATGGTAACATGGAAGATTGCCGGAAGGACATAATATCGTTTCTAGACGATTGGCCTGCCACCTCGCCTGGGTGCCGAACTGTTTTTGTTGAGTTGATGGCGTGCATGCTCGCCTTGCCTGGAACGGAAGTTGAGTTCCATGCCCGACCGGGTGTAACCTATTCCCTGCGCGCCGTGCATCCCGCACAAGCCCGGCCGCTGTATGCGATGGTCGATGTTATCGATGATGAACCGCGCTGGCTCTCGGTCTGTTTCTATCGGGAGATGGTGACGGACCCCGGTGAAAGGGGCGAAATGGTACCCGGAGGCCTGCTCGGAGAAGACGGTCTCTGTTTCACAGCGGAGGATGCAACAGGGACGGTGCTGAATTACCTGAAGGAGCGCATCAGGCAGGCGCATGCCTCCGTGATTGAAGACCGCCGTGAATGAACGGAACAGTTTAGAACCGATACCTATGAACAGGAAACCGCCCAAATGTCTTTGAGCGCACTATTGATTCTTTTTGGAGTCCTTCTGATATTTTTCTCAACCTGGTATGGCCTGAGCTATCTTTTTTCCCCTCATATGGATGAACCGGATGGGTATGCTCGGGTGACCGGCAACTGCGGTGATACCATGGAGATCGGCATCAAGGTAAAAAAGGGAAAGGTGGTAGAGACACAGTGCGCAACTGATGGCTGTACCATGAGCAAACAATGTGTCGAATCTGCCGCACGCCTTGCCTTAGAAAAAAGTATAGAGGAAATCAGGTCTTTGAACATGACTCATATTGCCGACGAGGTCGGGCATGTGCCTGATTCCCATCTGCATTGTGCCCAGCTGGCAGAAATAACCCTGCAAAGAGCGCTTGATGATTATAGTAGAAATCAGCAGCCGCTCAATCAGGGATAAGCCCTGGGTGAGAAAAGGCTGAATCGATGTATGAGAAATCAGGGTTTAATACACTATCATGAGTCAAGCACGTTTCACGGTTGTTGTTGATAATCATGCCGCTCGCGGTCTTACCGCGGAGCATGGATTTGCGCT
>JAHEMX010000638.1 GCA_024643445.1 Desulfobulbaceae bacterium
TTCTTGTTCTTGTCGTTGTAGATCTGGGAACACTGGATGACACAACCGGGATGGCAGCCGTGCTTGGGTTTACCGCCTCGTTCCTGGATAAGGTCATACATGGTTTCGCCGGAAATCTTGTCATGCCCGTCAAACTGTCCGGAGGTGAAGTTTCTGGTCGGCAGGGCGCCTGCCTCGTTGATGACGTTTATCAGGGCATTGGTACCGTAGGTTCCGAGGGTTTCACTCACACCGTTGTCGACAAGTGCTTTGGAAAAAGCCCGGTTGGCTTCCTTGAAGGCATCCGGCTTGGCGATTTCAACCTTGCCGTCCTTGGGATCAACAGTGATGAACTTGACCTTTTTCGAGCCCATGACCGCACCAAGACCGCCCCGGCCGTGCGAGCGCAGGTTGCCGTCAGGATCCTTGACGGAGATATTTGCCGAAGCCAGTTTCATCTCACCGGCCACACCGATGGTAAGAACACCCTGTTTTCCGGCAAGGCGCGAGGAAACGGCTTCAAGGACTTTAAAATTTCCTTTGCCGATCAGCTCGGCTTCTTCCCTGATGGTAACTCCCGCCGGGGAAACGGCCAGGCTGTACCATTTGTCGCCTGCCGGCTGGCCTTCGATGATCAGCGCCTTGCAGCCGCATCGGGCCAGCAGCTGCGCAGCCGTACCGCCGACATTGGATTCCTTGATGGTTCCGGTGAGTGGACTTTTAGCCCCTGCCGAGAGACGGCCTGAGTTTGCTGCAACCGTTCCCGAGAGCAGGCCGGGTGCAAAGACGAGCTTGTTGTTCGGTCCGAGCGGGTGACAGGTCGGCACCACCTCTGCTGCCACAACGGTCGAAGTCAGTCCGCGTCCGCCGAGGCCGAGCCAGGCCTGCGGCGTCTCTTCAACGCTCGTTGTGAGATTGCTCATGTTTACCCTGAAAATTTTGTCAGCCATAATTGCATCTCCTTTGTGATCTGTTTAACACAACATCGAGCCTTATGCAGAATGAGGATTTTCACTCAAAATCTAGGCATGCGAAAAATTTTACCACAGGCATATACTTAATATTCCGAGGATGAAATTTTGAGCATAACGCCAAGTTTGGCGAAAAGTCCATTTTGCGAGAGGCTCCATCGTTTAACGGAACTACATGGGGTCTTGCACTCCTATTGACTATACATTACTGAACCGCAATCCCGGAGGTTGTAGCCTCCGAGAGCAAGCGCTTTATCTTTGAACACGCTGTCGTTTCTAATAAGATCGAGGACGGCCGCAATCCGTCGGTCTGAAAGAAAATCTCGGGGGATGATGAGGTCATAGCGTTCCTCTGCAACGGGCACGAAATCAAGTCCCAGGGCCAGTGCTGCAGCCCTGATCCCCATTCCGGTATCAACACTGCCGCCAGCAACCGCAGCAGCTATATTCATGTGGGTATATTCCTCATGATCATATCCGGTGATATGGTTCGGGTCAAGCCCGTATTGGGCGATGACCTTATCGGTCAGCAGCCGGGTGCCGGCACCTTTCTGACGGTTGATAAAAGAGAGTCCGTGTCTGACAATATCTTCAAATCCGCTGATCTTTTTCGGATTGCCCGGAGCCACGATTAAACCCTGTTCGCGGTAGCAGAGATTGATCAGCTCAAGAGGTATGTCTCGCAAGAATCGCTTGATAAAGCTGATATTGTACTCACCAGTTTCTTCATCGAGCAAATGCGAGCCGGCAAGATGGGCTTCTCCCCGCTTTATGGCCATAATACCGCCCATGGAGCCGACATGGGCCGACGACAGTCTGATCGGGGACGACAGGCGGTGCAGCTGGTTCGCCAGCAGATCCAGAATATTGTCATGACTTCCTATGGAAACGAGGGTTGCATCGACTTCTTTCTGCGGGCGGAGCAGTTCGATGGTGACCGTCTCCCCGGCGCCAATGCCTTCGCTTCCGGCAGGAATGGTAAGGATTCCGTCAGCCCGCACCATTGACATCACCGCTCCAGCACCCTTGCCGGAAGGAGTGGCAATCAGTTTCTCGCCAACCTGTCCGAGGGTGATGCGGACAAACTGATCCACCCCCATGGGCGAGTGAATCGGCCGGGAGGTAATGGCCCTGGCCGTCTCGGCGGCAGGCGTCTCAAGGCCGAGAAATCCGTAAATCAGCTCACGGCCGAACAGGTGCAGGGTGAGAACGGCTGAAATCGGGTAACCCGGAAGTCCGATAACCGGTGTATCACCAAGAAGCGCGAGAATGACCGGCTTGCCCGGTTATCGGACTTCCGGGTTA
>JAHEMX010000639.1 GCA_024643445.1 Desulfobulbaceae bacterium
AGATGGGACCGGTTGTCTCGGAAGCGTTGATTCTCGGTGTTCAATTTCCCAAAGCCGCCAGCGGCGAGGCAACCTTTGTTTCGCCGGCGGTCGATGCAAAGGTCGGCAGCAGACTATTCTAATAATACTCGCGTCTGACCAGGGAAAACTGGCACAAAAAAGAGCTTTATCATGACCTTTGCGGTAATGACCATCGTCCTTCTTGCGGCGCTCCTGCATGCAACCTGGAATTTTCTCGTCAAGAGCACGGATGACAAATACCTGAGCATGAGCGCCGTGGTCATCGGTCATGCCCCTTTTGCCCTGATCGGTATCCTCTTCTCGCCTTTGCCATCGCCGGAATCCATTCCCTTTATCCTGATCGGTTCCCTGCTGCATGTCGGCTACCAGCTGTTTCTGCTGGCGTCCTACCGGATCGGTGATTTGAGCCAGGTTTATCCGTTGGCGCGTGGTATCGCCCCGCTGATTGTCACCGTGGTATCCATCGCTTTCCTGGGGGTGCGGCTTTCCTCTTTCGAACTGGTCGGGATCCTCGTTATCGCTACCGGCATAAGCAGCCTGTCGCTGGTACGACGGGCTGACAGCCGGCGCAGCTACCAAGCCGTGTTTTTCTCGCTGATGACGGGAGGGTTTATTGCCGCCTATTCCCTGGTAGACGGCATCGGAGCACGCCTGGCGGGAACCGCCTTGGGGTTTTACGGCTGCCTTTCATTGATCAACGCCGTGGCATTCGCGGTCATCATGCGCTTTCTGCGGCCGGGAACGATAGGAAAAGTGTTCGGTCGCAACGGTAAACTCGCCCTTTTGGGTGGCGGCACATCATTTCTCGCTTACGCCCTGGTTATCTGGGCCTTTACCCAGGCGCCGATCGCCCTGGTGACAGCCCTGAGGGAAACAAGCATTATCTTTGCGATGCTGCTCGGCATCTTTATCCTCAGGGAGCGGTTCGGCCCGGTGAAGGTTATTGCCACCTTCTGCATCCTGCTGGGGATGGTCCTGCTCCGCCTGAAACTCTGATCTCTCCGGACCCTGACTGGTCATAATCCGGACAAGGAACCGGGTCGTCGGCTATGCCTTCGGGTTGCAGTGCTGAAGAGCCGGCTGTCGGCTGCCGGGGCGTCACTTTTTCGCACCGAGATCGGACAGCAATTCGATCTGCAGTTCCTGGATCTGCACGAGGCGTTCCCACTGGTGAGACAGGAGGTGGTCCAGTTTTTCATGCAGCTGGCGGATTTCCAGCTCGGCCTTGAGGTTGACCTGGTAGTCGTGCTGCGACCTGATCCGATCCTTTGCCTCCTGGCGGTTCTGGCTCATCATGATGATGGGTGCCTGGATCGCGGCGAGACAGGAGAGAATGAGATTCAGGAAGATGAACGGGTAGGGGTCGAGCGGGCGCCAGAGCAGAACGAGTGAATTTATGCCGATCCAGATAATCAGAAAGATGGCGAAGCAGATGAGAAACGACCAGCTGCCGCCGAAATCCGCGATTTTGTCTGCCAACCGCTCGCCGAATGACCAGTGCTGTTCAAACTCGGCTTCGGTGTTGGACGAGAGAATTTCATGTTCCCGGAGGCTGCGCACGACATCATTTTCCAGCGAGGACAGCTCGCCTCTTTCCGACTCGAGCAGGGAGTGGACGTAGGCCGATCGAACCCTGGAAAGGTCTGTCCGGCAGATAAACAACTCCGGCGACCAGGCCGGGAAACTCTTCGTGATTTCCCCGGCTATCTCCTTGCGGACGATTTCTCCGGAGACAATATTGCGCGGGGCAAAAGACTTGTTGCAAATGGCGCAGGTCCTGCTGGTAGTGTTTTTCGTTGTCATCTCGCCCCCGTTTTCTCCTGTGACGCCTGACGGCGCAGTTTTCGGGCATCTTCCTTCTACCAATTCTCATGGTCTAAGGTAAAATGCGGCTGGAACGGTCTGTCGAAGAGTGGTGCTGCACCCTGATGGGCGCGTGTAAAGGCTACCTTGAAAACAGAAGTTATTCAAGGTAGTGTGATCGCTTTCGAAGGCGCGGGGATACGAGATATATATAAATCTGACTGAAATCGGTGCCGATTTTCCGGCGATGATGAAAAAAGACGCGGAAAACAACGGTTGCCGGAAGGTGCGGCCATGCTTAAAGCGATAACGACCATCCTGCTCCTGGTTCACATGGGGCTCGGTTTTTTTGTGTGGATGGAGAACCATGACAATCAACGGCTGCGGGTGATCAGGCTTGGCCTTGTCGTCGTATCC
>JAHEMX010000141.1 GCA_024643445.1 Desulfobulbaceae bacterium
CGGCAGCGTCAGGTTCATCAGCATTGGTACCACGTCACCATCGACCTTTGGATCAATTTCACCCATCATCTGCAGGATCCGTCCACCCATGCCCTGGAATGCGGTGAAGAAGAACAGAGCGAGACCGACGACGAAGGTAGACATGAATACCTGCTGCCAGGCCAGCGGCTTCGGTGAGGCCATGCCGTAGTTCCACAGGGTGAAGGCGGGCGAGGACTGGATTCCCATCAGGGCGAACATGTAGGTGAGAATCATGACCGCCGTCCAGCCTCCTTTGAGGCCCCAGTTGATAACTTTCGGGACATCCAGATATTTGGCTTCAAGAGCGTTAATTTTTCCGGAAAACTCGTGCCAGCCGCCGAGTGACGGGTGGGTGACGGTAAAATAGCCGAGAACGATGATACTGGCTACCAGCAGAACGAACTGGATAACCCCGACCCAGGTCGAGGCTTTCAGGCCGCCGGTTACGACATAGAACCAGACGATGAAGGCCATGAAGAAGAGTCCCGCGGTATAGGGGACACCGGCGACGATCTGGAACAGTTTTGCTGCAGCGATGAGCTGCAGGCCGGAGTAAAACATCGAGTAGAGTACGGCTGCGAGAACGGTCAGCCAGCGTACCGCTTCGTTGTTGTAATAATAGGCGAACATGTCACCCGGTGTTACGAAGCCGTAACGCTTACCCATCAACCAGTTCCTTTTTGCAAAGAAGGCACCGGTAATGGGGATGGTCAGTACATAGAAAGAAGCAAAGGCGTATGCCAGCCCGTCACGCCATATGAGACCTGGATGACCAACGGTCGTCCAGCCAGAGAATGAGGCTGCGGTTGCAGCCATCAGGAAGGCAATAAAGGGGATCGAACGACCGCCGATAGCATATCCAGAGGCGGTTTTCTCGGTGAAGTATCCCCTCAGGCCCCACCAGAAACAATAAATTATGTATATTCCCAAAAAGATATACACCCACATTTTCGGACTCATAAATCTCCCCTCCTATGTCGTCTCTCAATTGTTCTGATCAGATAACCACTCGGCTACCAATTCATGGCAGTGTACCAGGACGCCTTTTTTCCTCCTCTTAGTTGTAATTTTAGTCGTTTATGTTCATCTCTTTGGTTGACCATAGCGCTTTATGCAACCATGATCGTCCGGTTCGACCAATCAGAAACAGGTTTATTGCCCAAAAAGACCCAATGCCTCTTCGCAGCAACGATCCAACACTTCTACCATGCTCCAAAAGCCTGTCGTGCCTATATCTGACTCGCCAGTATCACGTGACACCGCGAGACATATTCTTGCTGAAAATCTATTGCCGGTCCCCGCGTGACGCCAGCGACTTTGGCTGAAACCAACTATAGCCCAAGAGTTTTGGGTGCTGTGTGCATATGCGAATTCTGCCCGACGGGCTATACTCGCCTATTTTTTTTGAAATAAATGATATTTGCTATAACTTTTGCTGATCACTTTAGAATAAAAAATGATTATAAGCATCATTTATTTTTATTTGCAGCGGTTTTTTCCTCCGGAACAGACTTTTCTCCCTTCGGATACTTTCAACAAATGCTATTAATAGCAGGAGTTTATTAGGTGTTTACTGCGGACGAGAAGAAGCGGAATTCCGCTCCTTGAAATGGCTGGGATCGCCTAGAGATTATCGACTGGAAAGGTGGAACGATAATCCGCAGGCTGCGGTGGCGATGAGCGGTAAGGGGTGGAGCCCTCACCGCTCCTGTTCATAGCGGGAAGAGTGCTTTGCCGGGAGAGCCTATTTACCGATATTTCCGATCAATCCCCGGACGGCGGCGGGAATGTCAGCCGGCAGAATGATCATCTTGCCGTTTTCGCTGGTGGATATCGCCTTGATGCTCTCGATATATTTTTCACCGAGCAGATACATGGCGGGCAATTCCTGGTCCTTGATTGCCATGGTCACCTTTTCAATTGCCTGCTGGCTTGCTTCTGCAAGAACTATCTTGGCCTGAGCATCCCGCCTGGAGGCCTCCAGGCGCCCTTCCGCCTGCAGTATTGCGGCCTGTTTTTCGCCATCAGCCCGGGTTACGGTGGCACGTCTCTGTCGTTCAGCGGCAGCCTGTTCCTCCATGGCTGTCTGCATCGTCGAGCTCGGGTTGATATCCTGGATTTCAACGGTTTTAAGGGTGATGCCCCAGTCAGCGATGTCGTCTGAAATGGACGTTTTCAATTTTGCCTTGATCATGTCGCGGCTGGACAGGGCATCATCGAGCTGCATTTCACCGACAATTGAACGCAGTGATGTCTGCACCAGGTTTCGAATGGCAAGCCGGTAATCTTCAACGCCATAGACGGATTTTTCCGGATGCACGATATTGATGAAAGCGACTGCGTTGGCGATGATCACAACATTGTCCTTGGTGATGACTTCCTGGCTCGGGATATCGAGAACAATATCCTTGGTCGTGACCTTGTAGGCCACTTTGTCAAAATAGGGAATGATGAAGTTCAGTCCGGGCGAGAGTGTCGAGTGATACTTCCCCAGCCGCTGGACAACCCACTTGGCTCCCTGCGGCACTATTTTTATACCCCGGAAAAGGGTGACGATGACAATGACGGCAAAAATGACGGTAGAATAAAGAACGCCAATTTCCATGATGAATCCTCCGCTGATGACCCAGCTGTTATTAATTTTTCAGTTTGACGACCAGGGTGTTTCCGGAGACATCGGTTACTTCGACCCGATCGCCGACATGACAGTCGTCCCGGCAGATGAACTCCCACTCGTCGGCACCCAGCAACGGCATGGAAAATCTGACAATACCGCGCAGCTCGTGTTGCGGCACTTTGATAACAATGCCGGTTTCCCCGGTTACGGCTTCCTTTGAAACACCGGCCTTCGTGCGGTCGATCATGGTAGGTTTGAAATACTTGAACCAGAGGACGGTAAAAAAAATGGAGGCCAGGGCCCAGAGCAGGAGCTGCAGGCTGAAGGCAAGATCCGGCAGGAAGAAGAGCAGAGCGGCGATAAGCAGCCCTGCCAGTCCGAACCAGAACAGGGTGAAGCTGGGAATAAGCATTTCCGCCAGTATCAGAAGCATACCGAAAACCAGCCAGTACCACCAGACTATTATCAACTCCATTGGGACCTCGTTTTCCATGCAATAAAGCGGCTCATTCCCTTACAGCAGAGGCGGTCGCTCTTTTTTATTCCTTCACACCGATGATCTGGATGACGGCACCCCGTCCGTTGTGATGTCTGCCTTCATGAATAACTCTTTCAGTTTCAATACTGTGTCTCAGTTTCAGAGGGGCAAGCGCTTGTTTGATCGAGTCATGGTCCATTAAATATTCAGCTTGCGTCGGACCTCCGGTATTGAACTCAAGCTGCCGTTTACTATAGCCCTCAAGAATAAAAACTCCTCCGGGGCGCAGGCCCTGGTAGACTTGGCTATACAGACGTGTCTGCGTTTCAGGCAGGAGATGGCAGAAGATGGAGATAATGGCATCGTAGGATAGTGGTGGAATGGTGTAGCTGGCGAGATCCGCTTTCTCGGTTCTGAGAACAACGGCACGGTGCCGGGCCAGACTGGCTGCTTTTGCAAGGCCGACAGACGAGGAATCGACAGCAACGACATAGTGACCTCGCCCAGCAAGATAGACCCCGTTTCTGCCTTCACCTTCACCAAGACTGAGCACCGTGGCGTTCGGCGGCAGGAACTCAACGACCGAGACGAGGAAATCATTCGGGTCAGTGCCGTAGGCGAAGCCTTCTTCGCTATATCGTCGGTCCCACATGGCAATACAGGTAAATGAAAAATTTTCAGAATAGGAGTGTTTCCTCAATACCCATTGTTCATTGTGCTATAAACTGTTAAAAATTGCCAGAAAAAGTGCTCCAACCGTTATTCAACCTGCAGAACCCCCTTTCATCCGGGTGTCAGGCCTTATGCCATCGAATAGTCCCTCCCATCTCCTTCCGGACACCATGCTGCATGTTTATCAGATCCAGGGGAAGCTCTCGCTGCACCAGGACTATCCGGCGGGATTTCTCGGGAACTGGGAGGAGGATGGTTTTTCGTTTCTCTTTTTTCTTGGACCGGTTGATTCTTTTATCGAGGAACTGCTGGAAAGAGATGGTGGACTTGCCTTCGTCGACCAGTATGCCATGACCTACGGGCAATGGCAGGGCGGATCTCAGGCACCGGTCAAAGCCGGCAGCATCACCCTGCTGCCGGCTTGGGTGAAGGAGCCTGATTCAGCGGACAAGGCTGATATCAGGCTGGATGCCGGGATCGTTTTTGGTGATGGACTGCACCCCACTTCACTCACCTGCATTGAGGCCATTGAGCGAACCTGCGCACAGACGCCTGTCAGCTCCATGCTCGATCTTGGCACGGGGAGCGGTGTCCTGGCCCTTGCCGCGGTAAAATTCGGCTGCAAACGCGTCGTGGCGATCGACAACAATTATCTGGCCGCCCGTACCGCCCGGCAGAATGTCGTGCTAAACGGCTTTGAAAACCAGGTGCTGGTGGTGACCGGTCTGGCAGAGGAATGTGCTTCGCTGCCGGCCGATCTGCTTGTTGCCAATATCCATCATGGTATAATGAGCAAAATTGTCAGGACGGAAGGGTTCCTGCAAAAGAAACGTTTTATTCTCTCTGGACTGCAGTATCGCGAAGCCGATGAGATCATCTCCCTGCTTTCCGAAAAACCGGTTGTCATTCTCGAACGAATAAATGCCGGAGCCTTGTGGCAGACCATTATTGGCGCCGTCGCATCTCCCCGTTGATGGCGTGAAAAGTCTGCCTGGATTGATGAAGAAGAGCCGTGACATTTTTTATCATCTTCTCCTCATTTCATGCTTCCGCTGCTTATAGTATGAGAATCCAGTGCGGAGCACGCCTCGATGATAGTGGGGCGCCTGTTCAGACATCGATTGTCAGTGAGAAAAAATGAGTACTCAGAATCACCGTGAAGAAGTATTTCCCGAGGTATCAGAGTCCTTGGCTACGGATCTCTATGAGCTTACCATGGCTCAGGGCTACTACAAGACCGGCCGGGCTGATCGACGCAGTGTTTTTCACATGTTTTTCAGAACAGCGCCGTTTGGCGGCCGGTACGCGATTGCCGCAGGCATCGGCCCCTTCGCCGATTGGCTTGAGGCGCTTCAGTTCAGTGATGGTGATATCGGATTTCTGGGCACACTCACCGACAAGGATGGCCGCCCCCTGCTCGATCCCCATTTCCTTGAATACCTTTCGCGCTGGCGTTTTCGTGGTTCCATTGAAACGGTTCCCGAAGGGACGGTGGTTTTTCCCCACGAACCGATTGTCCGTGTTCGGGCCCCGCTGCTTGATGCCCAGCTGATTGAAACGGCCCTTCTTGCCATCGTCAATTTTCAGACCCTCGTGGCCACCAAGGCCTCACGCGTTCGTCTGGCAGCGGGCAAGGACGAGGTTCTTGAGTTCGGTTTGAGAAGATCCCACGGACTGAATGGAGGCTTGTTCGCCAGCAGGGCGGCTTATATCGGTGGTGTCGACGCCACTTCCAATGTCATGGCGGCGGCCCACTTCGGTATTCCGGTGCGCGGGACCCATGCGCACAGCTGGGTGATGGCCTTTAACGGTGAAGGCAAGGCCTTTGATGCTTATGCAGCTGAGTTTCCGCACAACCTTGTGCTGCTGGTTGATACCTATAATACGCTGGACGGCGTTCGAAACGCCATTGCCGCCGGTCTCCGGTTGCGTGACAAGGGGGCAGCGCTGCTGGGTATCAGGCTTGATTCAGGCGATCTAGCCTATCTTGCCGCCGAGGCGCGCAAACTCCTGGACGCTGAGGGGTTTCAGGCTACCAGGATTATCGCTTCCAACGATCTTGATGAACGGCTTATTACCAGTCTCAAGGCACAGGGGGCGCCGATTGACAGTTGGGGCGTCGGGACAAAACTGGTGACCGCTCACGATGATCCGGCACTCGATGGCGTCTATAAACTTGCAGTTCTGGAAAACGATGCGGGAGAAATGGTTGAGCGAATGAAGCTCTCCGAGCAGCCGGTCAAGACTTCGATCCCCGGTGCCCTTGACGTGGTAAGACTGAAAAGGGATGTGCGTTGCGTCGGTGATGTTATTTTCGATACACTCACCGAGGAGCAGCCGGGTCTCGCAGAAACGTCTATTATGGTAATTTCACCGGAGGATCCCTGGAAAAGGAAAATTATCCCGACCAAAGGACTTACCTTCAAGCGGCTATTGGAACCATTATTTGCAGACGGCAGGCGAATCGGCAGACGTGAAGCGTTATCGGTGATGCGACAGAGGACCCTGGCAAACCTGGCAACCTTTGACCGGGCGATATTCCGGTTCGACAATCCGCATGTTTATGCAGCCGGTCTCTCACCGTCTCTGTTTGAGCGTCGGGAAAAGATACGGGAGAGCCACTTTGCAAAAGTAACGGCTCGGCTGGGGACGCTTGATAACAATGATCCGGAGGACGTCGGGACGGTAAAAGAAAAAAGAGACAGGTCATGAAACAGGCACTTATACTTGCGGACATACAATATGATTTCCTGCCCGGCGGGGCTTTGGCGGTAGTTGGTGGTGATGAAATTCTTCCCGTTGTGCAGCGATTGCTGGAGCACCCCTATGATCTGATTGTTGTCGTCCAGGATTGGCATCCGGAGGGTCACGGATCCTTTGCTTCGGCTCACCCCGGAATGCAACCTTTTCAAACCGGCGAGCTGGCAGGTCTGAAGCAGGTATTCTGGCCGGATCACTGCGTAGAGCAGACCCCTGGTGCGCGTATTGCCAAACAGATACGGGATCGTGTCAGTGGTTGTGCCCGGCAGGGGCAAAAGATCCTGGTCATAAAAAAAGGACAGGATCCGGCAGTAGACTCCTATTCTGCCTTTTTTGACAACGCCAGGCGGCATGACACCGGGCTGAACCGGGCCTTAATTGAGCATGCTATTGAAATGGTCGATATTGTCGGACTCGCCTTCGACTATTGCGTCAAGGCGACTGCCGTTGACAGTGCCTCGCTTGGTTTCAAAACGCGCATTCTGCTGGATGGCACCAGGGCTATTGACCCATCGCAGACCAATCACCATATAAAGGAACTCAGAAGAGCAGGCGTTGCGTGTGTCACCGGCAGTAGTGGAGAGGGCTTATGAAAAGGAAAATGATCATCGCACTTGCCCCGACCGGAGGCTGGGGAGCCGGCAGGAATAACCCGGTTACCCCGGAAGACATTGCCGGACAGGTCATCAGCTGCATTGACAGCGGCGCCTCGGTCCTGCATATGCATGCCCGGGACCACAGCGGGGGGTTGACGCCGGATCAATCCGCATTTGCTCAAACCATAGAGCTGATCAAGCAGCAGAAAGATATCCTCCTTGAGGCATCAACGGGTGGGCTCTCAGACCTGACGGCAGCTGAGCGCATTCTGCCTGCCGCTCATCCGGCTGCGGAAATGGGGTCGTTAAACATCGGTTCATTGAACTTCGGTGATCAGGTCTACCGGAACAGTGTGGTGGATGTTCGTTACTGGATCGGGCAGATGGCCGAGGCCGGGGTAAAGCCTTCCCTTGAAATTTTTGATACCGGCCATCTGCATACGGCGTTGCATCTCATTGCCGAGGGGCTGGTAACCCCACCAGTGAATTTCAGCTTTATCTTTGGTGTAAACTGGGGCATGGTTTATGATCCTGCACTTCTGGCCTATCTGGTTTCACTGCTTCCGGCCGGAAGCCGCTGGGGAGCGATTTTTATCGGCAGTAAGGATTTTACTGCGCATCTGGCAGCAGCTTCTGTCGGAGCCGCTGTCGTCCGGGTCGGTTTTGAGGATTCATGCGAATATAATGGCAAGACGGCTCTTGGCAACCGTGAACTGGTCGCTGCCCTGCGGGGAGCACTTACCACAGCAGGCTATGAGATAGCCTGCGTGGATGAGGCGAGAAAAATCCTTCTGGGCTGAGCTCCCCGGTGACCGGCCCGAGCCGTTCTTCAGCTCATCAGCCGTTATCCATCAGCGCAGGATTACCAGTTACCGGGGATGAATTTTTTACCAGACCCCCTTGTTCTCCATCGAGGCCCATGGCTCCTGCACCGGCAGTCTTTCCCCTTGCTGGAGAAGTTCAATTGAGATCTGGTCAGGGGTCCGGATAAAAGCCA
>JAHEMX010000142.1 GCA_024643445.1 Desulfobulbaceae bacterium
CGGTCCCAATGGACGCAAAACCTTTTTTGCAGGAGCGGCGCCATCCGGCTGCGGCAAGACGACAACCGCCATGGTCGGTTCCGATTTTATCGGCGACGACCTGGCTCAGCTCTGGATTGCAGCTGACGGCACAGTCAGGGCGATCAACCCGGAGAAAGGGATTTTCGGCATCGTCGAGGACGTCAACCGCGACGGCGACCCTTACCTGATGGACTGTCTGCGCGGTGACGGCACCGAGGTTATCTGGTCTAATGTTCTCATTGATGAAAACGATGTCCCACACTGGGTCGGCAACGGCGAAACGGTGCCGAAAAAGGGTGTCAATTTCCAGGGCGAGTGGCGGGAAGGAAAAACCGATGCCGGCGGCAATCCTATACCGATGTCCCACAAAAATTCCCGCTGCACCCTGCTCGCCTCGGCAATCGCCAATCACAATACCGAAGCGTCCGAGGATCCAGCCGGTGTGCCGGTTAAAGTAATCACCTATTCCGGCCGCGACAGCGATACGATGCCGCCGGTCTGGGTGGCCAAAAGCATGGATGAGGGCGTCGTCATCGGTGCCTCAATCGTCTCCCAGGCGACGGCCACGGAGATCGGCGTAAGTGGTGTCAGGCGTCAGCCATGGGCGAATGCCCCGTTTATTCCCGGGGCCCTGGCCGACTACATGGAGGCCCAGTTCGCTTTCTTCAATTCCGCCAAGATAGGCGAGACCGCCAGGCCCATTATGGCAGGCCTCAACTACTTTTTGACCCACGCCAACAGGGGCGGCTCCGGCAGCGGACTGCTGGGTGAAAAACGTGATGTCAAGGTCTGGTTGGGCTGGCTTGAGCTCTTCGCCAACGGGGACGTGGTGGCGATCGAGACCCCGATCGGTTTTATTCCGCGCTACGATGACCTGAAAAAGCTCTTTGCCGGGATTGCTAAAGAGTATCCCAAATCCCTGTATGACATGCAGTTTGCCCTCTACCTGGACAACATCCTGGACCGGATCGATCTGCAGACCGAAGCGTATAAGAAAGAAGAGGGCATTCCGGGCAGGATCTATGAGGTGTATGAAAAACAGAAAGCTGAACTGCAGGCTCTCAAAGCAAGGCAGGGCGCAATAGTGGCGCCTGAACGCCTCGGCTGATAGCCTGTCCCGCGATCACCGGGCTGCTCGACCAGAGCGCGGCCCGGTGATCAGCCTCTGCATCAGATCGCACCGTTCTTTTGAATTTCTTCTCTTCTGCAGTATTCTTACGCTATGGAAAATACCATCAATGAGCCGGAAGAGGAGTCAGCCGTTTTTAATTCCACCAGCAACAGTGCTGTTGACACCTGCTCACTGGTCCTTTCCGCCAAAAGCATCGGACACCGGATCAGCCGTCAGCAGGACGGAAGCATAACAATCCTCGTTCCGGCCGCGGTAAAAGAGGCAGCAGCCTACCAACTGGACTGCTATTTCCGCGAGAACAGGAACTGGCCGCCACCGGATCGGCCTGCCCGGATGTCCACGATATCCGCAACGCCGCCGACATTCTGGCTCATCGCCGCGCTGGCCCTGTTCTACCTGGTTACCGGCCCCTGGGACTTTCGTTCAGTGTGGTTCTCCAGCGGTGCCGGCGATGCAAGTGCCATCCTTTACCACGGACAGTGGTATCGTCTGGTGACGGCACTTACCCTGCACGCCGATGTTTCCCATCTGCTCGGAAACTGTCTGATCGGCGGTATATTGCTGCATTTCTTCCTGCAGATCAATGGTACCGGCCTCGGTCTGTTGACCTTGCTCGTCTCGGCCGCCCTGGGCAATTATGTCAATGTCCTGGTGCACGGCGGTAACCATCTCTTCGTCGGCTTCTCAACCGCCGTATTCAGTATTATCGGCCTGCTTTCCATCCACCAGATCCTCGAACAGCGCAAACCGTTCGGGATCAGGATGTTCATTCCGCCGATGGCCGGTGCCGCGCTGCTGGCCATGCTCGGCAGTTCCGGTGTACGCACCGATCTGGGTGGTCACCTCTTCGGCCTTCTTGCCGGGATGGGGTGTGGACTGCTCTTCGGCCTTGAACCGCTGCGCCGGCTGAGGTTTTCATCGTCCGTGCAGACCTGCTGCTTTCTGGTTGCTCTGGCCATACTGCTCTTATCCTGGAACACGGCTCTGTCTCCACGCTCAGGCTAGGCTTGTGTATTTGGTTTTTTTCGATTAGGCTCTGCCACTTGATTTGCAGGTGACAATACTTACTCTGTAAACAGTTTCCGCTGACGACAACGAGGCAGCAAACGGTCATAGGTGACCGTTGCTGCTTCAGACCCAGACAATTTCAGTTCAAACAGGAGAACGGTTCATGTCCAATAACGATCAACAGCCTCCGTGGGGAAGGAAGAAGCGTCCTCAATCACCCGAGGAGATTGTCGCTCAAATTATCAAGAAACTGCAGGATTATTTCTCTGAGTCCAAGAAGCCCGCACCAGACGGCGGTGAACCCTCGTCGCCGGGAGGACAGAAAGGACCTTTTGCAGTGATCAGCAAAGTCCTGCTCCTGGTCCTGTTCGTTATCGTCTTCCAGGGGATCTATCAATCTTTCTACAAGGTTGCCCCGAACGAGGTCGGTGTCGTACTGCTGTTCGGCAAGTACAGCAGGACCACCGAGCCGGGTCTGCACCTGAAGATACCCTACCTGGAGAGTCTGACGAAAGTCAACGTCAGGCAGATTGAAAAGCAGGAATTCGGTTTTCGGACCCGCTATCCCGGTCAGAAAAGTTCGACCGACAGCCGTGGCTATGATAATGAATCGCTGATGCTGACGGCGGACAAAAACGTCATCAATGTTGCCTGGATCGTTCAGTACCGTATCAACGAACCTTTTGACTACCTGTTCAAGGTGCAGGATGTCACGCAGGCCGTTCACGACCTTTCAGAAGCGGTTACCCGGCGGATCATCGGCAACATGGACTTTGACTATGTCCTCAGCAACCGTGACCTTTTCGCGGCCTCGGTGAAGCAGGAGCTGCAGGAGCAGCTCAACTTTCTTGAGGTCGGCGTTGAACTGGTGGCCGTCCAGTTTCAGGACATCAACCCTCCCGAACAGGTCAAACCAGCTTTCAACGAGGTGAACGAGGCCGACCAGGATATGAAACGTCTGGTGAACGAGGCCGAGGAAACCTATAACCGGCTTATTCCCGCAGCCAGAGGTAATGCGCAGAAAATCGTTGAAGAATCCCACGGCTACGCGAAGGAGCGTATCAACAACGCCGAGGGTGAGACCCTGCGCTTCCTCGATATCCTGAAAGAATACCGCAACAGCCCGGATGTAACCCGGCAGCGCATGTATCTCGAGACGATGCAGGCCGTCCTGCCCAAGGTCGAGTCAATTTACGTGATGGATGAGTCACAGCAGGGACCATTGCCGCTGCTCAACCTCCGGTCAAATCAGAATCCTGCCAAGCAGGGACAATAACCATTTCACTCAAAGAAAGGATCGCCAATGAAACAGATAGCTAATTTTCTTCTGATCGGTCTTGTCCTGCTGGGCATTGTTGTCGTGTATGACGGGTTCTTTATCGTCGAAGAAGGCAAGCAGGTGATGATCACCCAGTTCGGCAAACCGATCGGCTTACCGAAAACCGAAGCCGGCCTCTATTTCAAGATGCCGTTTCTGCAGCAGGTAAATGAATTCGACAAGCGGATCTTTATCTGGAACGGTGAGCCGAACCAGATTCCGACCAATGACAAGACCTTCGTCTACCTGGACGTCACCGCACGATGGAGAATCGCCGATGCGCTGAAGTTTATGCAGGCCGTGCGCACCGAGGCGCGGGCGCAATCACTGCTCGATGATATCATCGGTGGAACCGTACGGGACATGGTCAACAAGAACGACCTGATTGAAATCGTCCGCAGCTCCGACTGGTCCATGGATACCATGACCCCGTCAAACCAGGAGCCCGGCAAAAAACCGCAACTCGGTCGCGACGGGATATCGGATTTGATCCTGGAGGCTGCTTCACGGGCCATGCCGCAATACGGCATCGAACTGCGTGACGTGATGCTCAAACGGGTAAACTATATTGAATCCGTAAGACTGCGGGTCTACGACCGTATGATCTCGGAGCGCAAGAGGATCGCTGCGGAAAAACGCTCGATGGGTGAAGGCCAGAAGGCCAGAATACTCGGTACCGTTGACCGGCAGCTCAAGGAAATAACCTCCACAGCCAACAGGGAAGCACTTGGCATCAAGGGCAAGGCTGATGCCGAGGCAACCCAGATCTACGGCGACGCCTATAGCCAGGATCCTGATTTTTATGCTTTCCTGAAGACCCTGGAAAGCTACGCCAGTATCATCGGTGCTAACACGTCGCTGGTACTCTCATCGGACTCCGACATCTACAAGTATCTGAAGAAAATAAAACAGAACTAGGCTGTCCGAACCGTTCAAAGGGGAACAAAGGTAACCCGGCTGTGCCATTCAGTTCAGTGCAGCCGGGTTTTATTGATCTAGTGCATCCCGCTTTAAACCACTCACTGATCTCCCGCTGTATCGCCTGACGCCGGATCTGAACCAGCAGTCGGGTAGGCGGGGTTCTGCCCGGGCACAAAGGCGATTCGCCCCCGCTCCTCCAGCAGTTCCTCGAAACGATCCAGCAGCGCCTCATCCTCGATGACATCAACGCCAAGCTGTTCAAACCGGCAATGACAGCGATTGAGTTGCGCCTCGCACCAGGGGCATTGTTCAATCGGGCAGCCCAGTACATGCGTCTCACCAATGCCGACGCCGCAGGCCACGCATGTTGGCGCAATCGCTCCGTCTTCGCCGGCGGCAAGTGCCGGCAGGTCGTCATAATCCTCCGGCATGCCGGCAGCAAACTCGCCGGCGCTGCCATAACCGAAGAAGCTCAGTACGGCACTGTCATCTATTCCCTTGTCGATCTCGCCAAGGTAGAGGGCCTCCCCAGCTGAGCAGAGATAAAAATAACAATGTGCCGTCGTTTGCAGCGCGAAAAGAAAATTCCCCTGCTTTTGGGCCACCACCCTGATATCTGCAGCCATCTCCTCCCTCGCCTCAGGCAGGCTCAGATAATAGTCGCGCAGCAGTTGTGAAGCGGCCCGGTGCTTGCTGAACTTTCGCACCACTGCAACGGCCGCATCCCGCTCATTTTCGCCGACCGCATAGTAGGCCAGTTCCTCGGTTGACACTTTATCAAGTTCTGATTTCAGCCCTGTCATAGTTTTTTTTCCTGCTGGTAAATAAATGGTCCCGTACACTCAGGCGGAGGCATACCTGCTCACGCTCTGTCCCTCCAGCCATGGTTTTAAAAAGAAGATGGCGTCGTAAAAACTCTTCATCTGCTTCGTTGTTGCAATTTTTCTATCATCACGACGTACCTGAGTACGCCGAAATAATAGAAAAATCTTACGCCTCGCTGATGAAGCTTTTTACTTAACCATCACAACACTAGACTTTTTACGAATTTGTCAAAGAAGAATTGAAAAAATAGTACTTCCAGGCTATATTTGCACTGAATTTACGTTATTTGAGCCGTTATTCCAAGCGACAGACGTTCGGCTGTAATCAACCTACCTGAATAGCAATCCCGCATCAAAACCAGTACGGCAGTTTCTCGTTGTTTGATTTTCTCACGGTGCGATCGATCCGGTTACAGCGGCATATTGTTCCCCGCCGCAGATAACAACCGTTAACTACCGGTAATCATATAAAAACCGGGCACAATTTCAATGTCTATAGCCATAAGGAGCCAGATTCATGTCGAACCAGACAGCACAAGTACACCTCGACGGCCAGATCTATGAACTACCGATCGTAGAGAGCACAACCGGGGAGAGGGCCATCGATATTCGCTCACTGCTTCGACTGTCCGGGCATACAACCTACGACAGCGGTTTTATGAATACCGCTTCCTGTGAATCCGGCATCACCTATCTCGACGGCAACAACGGCATACTCCGCTACCGGGGCTATGACATCGAAGACCTGGCGGAAAACTGTGTATTCATTGAGGTAGCCTATCTCCTCATTAACGGTGAACTGCCGGATCACGAAGAACTCGAGAAGTTCAAGTACGATATGATCCGCTATGCGCTGATTCACGAGGACATGATCCACTTCTTTGATCATTTTCCGCCCAACGCCTCGCCGATGTCCATCCTGTCCACCATGACCGGGTCGCTGCATGATTTCTACCCGGAAATGGATCTTGAAGAAGACCCGTATGGCGGCATGACAACGACCACCGCCCGTCTGCTCTCGAAGATCAGGACGATTGCCGCCTTCTCCTACAAAAAGAGCATGGGACTTCCCCTTGTCTATCCCCGGGCCGATCTGAACTACTGCAGCAACTTCCTGAATATGATGTTCGACAGGCCCAATATGCCCTACAAAATTGAACCGCTGATGGTTTCAGCCCTGAACAAGCTCCTTATTCTGCATGCGGACCATGAACAGAATTGTTCCACCTCCACCGTGCGACTGGTCGGCAGCGCCGGTGTACGGCTTTATCCGTCAATATCAGCAGGTATCAGCGCTCTCTGGGGGCCGCTGCACGGTGGTGCCAATGTTGCCGTTATCAGGATGCTCGAGCTGATTTATGCAGATGACTGTGACTTCGATAAATATATTGGGATGGCCAAGGATCCGGACAACCCGTACCGGCTTACCGGATTCGGCCATCGGGTCTATAAAACCTACGATCCACGCGCGAAGATAATAAAAGCGGCCACCCACGATATTCTCAGCCAATTGAATATCTCCGACCCGCTTCTCGATATCGCCCAGGAACTTGAATACCGCGTGCAAAAGGACGATTATTTCATCTCCCGGAATCTCTACCCCAACGTTGATTTCTACTCCGGCATCATCTACCGGGCCATGGGGATTCCAACCAATATGTTCACCGTGATGTTTGCTCTCGGCAGGCTGCCGGGCTGGATAGCCCACTGGCAGGAAATGCATATGGATAAGGAAAGCAGCAGGATAGGCCGCCCGCGCCAGGTCTATAACGGGATCGTCAAGCGGCCGTTTGTCCCGGTGGGCCAGCGGGGATGATACAGGCCTAACCACGCAAAAGGGATGCGCGGCCGCCTGACAAAAAGCTTTTGCAGCAACCGTTACTTCAACAGGCTTTTCCCCGTCTCCATATTCACCACCAGGGGCACATCAAGGGCGAGCGCCTGTTCCATTGCCTGGCGAATAGGATCCTTCATGGCAGAGACATCCGCTTCGCTGAGCTCAAAAACGAGTTCGTCGTGAATCTGCAGCAGCATGGTGCAGGAATTTTCTGCCTGCTTGAGCAGCTTACTCACCTGCAGCATCGCAAGTTTAATAATGTCTGCCGCCGTTCCCTGTATGGGGGTGTTGATCGCAGCGCGCTCGGCAAATTCCCGGCGCACCCTGTCGGAGGCATTGATTTCAGGAAGGTATCGTCGTCTGTTGAGAATGGTGCTGACATAACCGTCCGACCTGGCCTTTTCCACGATGTCGCTCATGAACTGCTTGACACCGCGGTAGAGGTTAAAGTAGCGATCGATGAATTTCGCGGCCTCGTTCCTGCTTATCTTGAGCTGATTGGAAAGCCCGAAACTGCTCATGCCGTAGACAATGCCGAAGTTGATGCTTTTTGCCACCCGTCTCATTTCCGCTGTCACAAAAAGCGGCGATACGCCGAACACCTAGGCCGCGGTGCGAGTATGGATATCATCCCCCTGTCGAAAAGCCGCCAGCAGGGCAGGGTCCTGCGAATAGTGGGCCAGCACCCGGAGATCGATCTGTGAGTAGTCGGCGCACAGAAAGATATGCCCCGGCTCCGGGACAAAGGCCTCCCGTATCCTGCTGCCCTCCTCTCCCCTGATGGGGATATTCTGCAGGTTCGGATTGCTGCTCGACAGCCGGCCTGTCGTCGTAACCGTCTGGTTGAAGGAGGTGTGCACCCTCCCGGTATCAGGGGCAATTAACTGCTTCAGCCTGTCGACATAGGTCGAAAGCAATTTCGCCAGCATCCGGTATTCTATTATCAGGGCCGGTACCTCGTGTTTGGCAGCGAGCTTTTCCAGGACGGCGGCGTCTGTTGAATAGCCCGTCTTGGTTTTTCTGCCATGCGGCAAGCCCAGTTCATCAAACAGGACGGTCCCGAGCTGCTGGG
>JAHEMX010000640.1 GCA_024643445.1 Desulfobulbaceae bacterium
TGATGATGTACAAGACGCCGAACCACAGGGCAACATCGTCAGGTGCTGGTCCGGGCAAGCCGAACAGACCGGGGAACTGAAGCGTCTTGATGATCGGTACGAAGATCGGTACGGCAAGGAGCAGGATGCCAACCCAGTCCAGGAACATACCGAGAATAACGAGAAGAACCATCATCAGGAAGAGAATGCCGTACGGTCCAAGACCAAGACCGAGCATGGTGTCGGTGATAAAGGCCTGGCCGCCCTGCAGGATATAGAACCCTACAAAAACCGAGGCGCCGAACATGATCCAGAGGACCATCGTCGAGGCACGCAGGGTGGTAAGGCTTGCTTCTTTCAGAACAAGCAGGGAGAACTTCTTCTGGATCATGGCAACCAGGACCGATCCGCAGGAACCGATTCCGGCAGCTTCAACCGGGGTGGCGATGCCGCCGAAGAGCAGGCCGAGAACGAGAAAGACCAGAAAAATCGGAGCGACCAGCCCTTTGAGCAGTTTAATCTTTTCCCACCAGCTGATGAGTTCCTCTTTCGGTAGTGCCGGGCAGAGGCTCGGGTTCAGGTAGGAACGAACGAGCACGTAAGTGACGTACATGCCGGAAAGCATGAGGCCGGGAACAAATGAACCCATGTACAGTTCACCGACGGACTGCTGGGCCACGACGGCATAAAGAATCGCCAGGATTGAGGGCGGGATCAGGATGCCGAGCGTGCCGCCGGCCATGATCGAGCCGAGGGCAATCTTTTCGTCATAATTACGGTTCAACATAGCCGGCAGGGCGAGAATTCCCATGGTTACGACCGCGGCACCGATAACACCGACCATCGCGGCAAGGATGGTCGAGGCAACAATAGTAGCCGCAGCCAGGCCGCCGCGCAGTCCACCCATCCACTTGTAGACAACGGCAAACATCTCTTCGATGATACCGGCCTTTTCAAGCATGGCCGCCATGAAAATAAACAGCGGGATGGCGGACAGATCTGAGTTTGTCATCATCGGGAAGATACGGCTCGGCAGGATGTTGAGCATCGCCTGATCGCCCACCAGATAAATAAAGACACAGCCGAGCCCGCCGGTAACAAAAGCCAGTGGGAGTCCGGCCATCAGGAAGATGACGAGACTGCCGAACATGTACCAGGTCAGGGTGGAGATGGGGTAGCCGGCAAGCATTCCGGCAGTCCTGAAGAGGAAGTATTGGTCACCGTACGGGTCGTAGAAGAAGATGTTGATCAACTCCACGAGAACAACAAAACCGAGGGCCAGTGTCGCTCCGTAGACGACAATACTCCAGAACAGGCCGCCTTTCTTAAACGGCTTCTTTTCTGTCGTTGTAGTTATTGCAGCAGCCATGATTACGCACTCCTACCAAGTTGATTGAAACGTTTAATATCTTTGTAAAGCTTTGATATGGCCGCCAGAGTAATCAGTACGCCGCCTACAAGCATCATTGCCTTGACCGGGTAATAATGGATCTGCCAGGTTTCCATGGTGCGTTCGCGCATGCCGATGGAATCCATCATGAATCCATAGGAAGTGCCCATCAGGACGAGAAAGAAAATAAAGGAAAAAATAGAAGAGAAGATATCCAGGCCGTATTGGCCGCGTTTGGGAAACTTGTTGTAGATGATATCAACCGCCACGTGGGAGCCGTGCAGATAGGCATAGGCACCGGCGAGCAGATACTGCATGCCGAAAAGAAGAAATGATGACTCATGTACCCAGATGGTCGGTTTGTTGAAGATGTAACGGGCGATAACCTCAAAGGCATAGAAAACAACGGCGGTGATGGTCCAGAAGGCGACAAACTGGCCGGTATGTTCTGATATCCAGTCCATAACCCTTATCACCGGATTGCTTGAAACTTCTACGGCACTTTGTTCGCTGCTGTTCGGCAAGGTGCCATCTCTTTCGAATTGTTTTTTTTCTAAGTAATAACAAATTGCTATCATGAATATCGGCATGATTCCCAGCCAACTCCAATAGAACCAGTGGGGCAGGACAAAGCCAAAATCTATCTGTTCTCCGCTCATTGTAGACAAACTCCCTTCCGCTAATCGGGTATGAAAAACGGAGGCCCGAAGACCTCCGTTTTATCAGAAAATACTGGAACTACTCTGCTGAAATATTACAGTGATTGACCTTTGATATCTGCAGGGTCAAGATATCCCATCAGAGGGTTCAGCATGAAATCGATCTGAAACTTAAGTACTTCTGCCGCATCCGGACTTTTCTTGCCCC
>JAHEMX010000641.1 GCA_024643445.1 Desulfobulbaceae bacterium
GCCGATATTTCTCGTGGTTGTCGGCAGTTCACTGAGTTCGGGAGCGTTCGCTGCCGGCATGATGCAGTTCCTCTGGTACATTCTCGGAACCGGTACCGTTTTTCTGTTGCTGACCATTGGCGTGGCTTTTATCAAGGGCGGCGTGATGGTTACTTTCCTCAGGCGTAGCGTCGTCCCTCACGTCCATTTTATCTCGGCACTCATCCTTATTATTGCAGGAGTATACATCTCATACTATTGGCTGACGAGCGGATTGCTGCTCCAGGGATGATCACCCGGCGGTGATGTGGAGATATACGGATTAACGTTGTGCCGGATGACTGATGGGGGTTCAATGATTATAAGTATGGGAGTAAGGGGTCTTGGTGTGATAGGAACACAGGTTAGTTCTTCTCTTCCTCAACTCCCTCTCTCCACCCGACCTGTCAAACATCATGCCAAGACCCTCTTGTCAGTTATGGCCGTCACCGGCTGAACCTCCCCGATCAGGCAGCACCTTGTCGCAGACAATAACCCGCAAGCGTCCCCTGCGGTAAGGGGCAGGATTCACCTGCTTTCCGTCAGGTGGGAAATGAGAATCAGGACGCCTGATTGATAGCCTCGGCGACCGCAAGAGCATACCGTGTTGACGCGACATCGTGCACCCTGAATATCGACACGTTTTTTGTCAGGCACAATGCTGAAACCACTGCCGTAGCCAGGTCACGATGCGGAGCTTCAAGGCCGGTGATATCGCCGAGAAAACGTTTCCGGGAGTGTCCCAGCATGACCGGCCGACCGAGTACGCAGAGCTCTTCAAGGTGGTTCAGAAGCGTGAGATTGTGTGCAAGTCTCTTGCCGAAGCCGATACCGGGGTCAATGATTAGCCGCTGAACATCGATACCGGCCGATGCCAGGGTCGTCAAACGTTCCCGGAAAAACTCGATGATTTCCTTGACCACATCATGATAGCAGGGATCATCCTGCATGGTGCCGGGTGCGCCCTGCATATGCATGATGATGATCTCGCAATCGCTTGCACGGGCGACGTCGACCAGGGCGGGGTCCTTACGAAATGCCCAGACGTCATTAATAATCGTTGCCCCTGCCGCGAGCGCCTGTCTGGCCACTTCGGCCTTACTGGTATCAATGGATATGGCAATATCGGAGAACGAGCGGATAGCCCGGATCACCGGGATAGTACGTGAGAGTTCCTCTTCGCAGCTGACCGGCTCTGCATAGGGCCTCGTTGATTCTCCGCCGACATCTATGATATCGGCGCCGCAATGAATGAGGTGACGTGCCTGCTCGACGGCAGCTTTTTCTGAATAGAAAGAGCCGCCGTCGGAAAAGGAATCAGGGGTCACGTTGATGATACCCATAACCCTGATTTTTGGAGTACTGGTCATGGCATCATGCCGATATGCCGGGTTCCTCCTGGGTACCGGTACCCTTCTTCGGCTGCACTTCCGGCTCCGGTTCTGTCTCAGAGGGCTTTTCCTTTTTCAGGGATGCCGGCTTTACACTTTTTTTCGCCGGGGCTTTCTTTTTCTCAGCCTGCCTGCTGGCGTACTCTTCGGGGCGGAATTCTGCCATGATCTGCTCGATATCCTCAAGCACGATGGTCTCTTTTTCCAGAAGATCGTCGGCCATCCGCTTCAGTATATCAATATTTTTTTCCAGGAGTTTTGATACCCGATCACTCGATTCCAGCACAATATCCTTCACGGCCATGTCTATCTGCCGGGCCGTTTCTTCACTGAAATCACGAGTTTTTCCCATTTCGCGGCCCAGGAAGATCTGCTCTTCCTTTTTGCCATAGGTGAGTGGACCCAACTCATCACTCATGCCCCATTCGCAGACCATCTTCCTGGCCAGTTCCGTGGCACGTTCGAGATCATTGCCCGCTCCGGTAGTGATCTCATCAAAAATAAGTTTTTCGGCGACTCTGCCGCCAAAAAGGATGGAGATCGTGTTTTTCAGAAAACCCTTGGAATGGGTATACTTTTCGTCCATCGGCAGCTGCATGGTGAGGCCGAGCGCTCTTCCCCGCGGAATAATGGTAACTTTATGGATCGGATCGGTATCGGGGAGCAGAAAGGCGACCAGCGCATGACCGGCCTCGTGAAAGGCGGTAACCTCTTTCTCTTTCTCGGTGATGATCATCGAGCGGCGCTCGGCTCCCATCATGATCTTGTCCTTGGCTTTCTCCAGCAGATCGAGGTCAATTTCTTTTGCCCCTTCTCTGGC
>JAHEMX010000143.1 GCA_024643445.1 Desulfobulbaceae bacterium
CAGGCGGATATCTGCTACCTCCGGTAATGCAACAGCGGCCGATCGACTGCCTCCCACGGTGATAGTCAAGCGTGCGGCTTGATTGACTGGAAAAGACTGGGGGGTGAGCGATGCCGCAACTTCAACCGAGGCGGCTGCAGCAAAAGAGGCGGAGCAGACAACGAAGAAGAGCACTCCCGCCAGCAGGATATGTTGCAAGCATCGATCTTTGTTCAGCATCGTTCGCATCGGAGCTTACCAGTCCTTCCCGGCAGGGGGGCTGCCATTACTGCGGCCCGCCGGAACAAAGTTCAGCTCACCTTCTTCATTTTTCAAACCGTTCAGCAATTGTCTGGCCTCTTCCTCGGTCATTTTTCCTTCCTTTCTGCGCTGGCTGTCTTCGGCAGCTTGCGCCGCCTGGGCGGCGGCAGATTTTTCAGCCTTTTTTTCTTCATCCTGCGCATTGATCGCTTCCGGCTTTTTAGCGTCGTCTCCTGGCCGTTGCTGCTCCCGTTGCGGCCCGGTTTGGGTTCTCTTATTGTCGTCGCCGACGGCGTTTTGCTGCGTCTGCTGACTGCTATCCGGCTTGTTTTCCCCGGCTTTTTCTGGCTGCTGCTTCTGATCCTGCCTGTCCCGGCCCTGGTCCTGGTTCTGGGCCGATTGGTCGTTGTTATTTTGCTTGTTTTGATCCTTGTTGCCCGGCTTTTCCTGCTGTTGGTCTTCCATCTGTTTTTGGAGCTCTTCCAGCCGGTTTTTTATAAATCCATGGTTGAAGCGCGCACGTTCGTCTTCCGGGGAGAGCTCAATTGCCGCCTGCATCGAGGACAGTGCCTGCTTCCAGGCCTCAACGGTTTTTCCAGGGTCTCCGGCCAGCATTTCTTCGCCTTGTTTATACTGGCTGTTTCCTCGATTATAGTAGGCCTTCTGCTGCAACTCAACCCGATCGCTTTTCAGGGCTTTATTAAAGGCATCGATAGCCTCATCGAACAGATTGTTCTTGTAGGCGGCCGCTCCGAAATTGTAGTTCAAGGCCGGGTCATCAGGGGACTTTTCCAGCCTTTTGGCATAGTAATCGGATGACTGCAGGTAATTGCCCTGCTCAAAGGCTTTTTCTCCCTCGGAAGCGTATGATGTGGATGAAGAGAAGCTGAGCGCAAAGATAATCAGAAGGGTGCCCGGAATCTTTATTTTTTTAAATCGGATCCTTTTTTGCAGCGTCCTTATCGCTTGCATGGAATCGAGTGAGACGAGTGAGGAGAGCTTCCTGCCGTTTTTTCTCTCACCGATAAAAAATTCCAGCACGAAACAAGCCAGTGCTGCAGCCAGGGGCCACTCGGAGCGTTCAATGGGGAGTTTATGTCTTCGCTCGGCCAGCTCTTCTTTTGGAATGAGTGACAGTTTCTGCTGATAGATGCGTTCCAGTCCTTCGCCGGATGATCCGAGCGGGGCATAGATGCCGCCTGATTTGTCAGCGATCTGGATTAACGTTTTCTCGTCGAGCCGGGACGTGACAAACTTGCCGCTCGCGTCTTTGACAAAGCCCTTGCTTCCCGCACCTTCACCGCTTGAAATCGGGATCAGTTCCCCGGTGGCCGTCCCGACGCCGACGGTATAGATGGTGAGTCCTTTTTTTGCGGCGTCTTCGGCGGCCTGTATGGCATCTCCCTCAAGGTTCTCGCCATCGGTGAGGATGATGAGGATCTTGTGGTTAGCACTGTTATCAAGCGTTTTCAGACTCCTGTTTATGACCTCGGCGATGTTGGTCCCCCCCCGGGGGATGATATCGGTGGATATCTCTGCCAGGGATTGTGCGAATGTCTCGTAGTCGAGGGTGAGGGGACACATGAGGTAGGCGGACCCGGCAAATGGCATCAAACCGACGCGATCCCCCTCGAGCTGCTGCACAAAATCAAGAATGGCCAGATGGGCCCGTTTTAACCGATTTGGTTTGATATCTTCCGCCAGCATGCTTTTTGAGGTATCCAGGGCGAAGAGCAGATCGATCCCCTTGCGTTTTATATCCACCCAGTGGAAACCGTATTGGGGGCGAGCAAGGGCTGCAAAGCAGAGAAATATCCCGAGAAGCATCAGCGCATTTTTATATTTTCTCTTCGGCTCGGAAATGTTGCCGGTCAAGGTCCCGATGCGCTGGCGGAAGACGAATCGAGCCAGTGCTTCCGTGCGTCTTTTCTTCATGAAATGAAAAAAGAGCAGAAGCGCGATGCAGCAGATAAGACCGGCGACGAGCCAGAATGGTTCCGAGAAGTTCATTGCCTGAACCGTTTATGGTATCCTGGTTTGTTTTCTATACATCTCAAGACCGAGTAGCAGCAAAATCCCGAGAATGAGAAGGGGAAACAGCTCCCGGTAGTTCTCAAATTTCTTCATGGTCCTGGTTGTTGTTTCCATCTTGTTGATGTCATCATAAATCTTTGTCAGGGATGCGGTGTCGGTGGCCCTGAAATAGAGGGCCCCAGTCATTTCGGCGACTTTGCCGAGTGTTTCTTCATCGATATCAACGGCCGCACGGACGAGTCTGCGCCTGCCGAAACTGTCGGTTACCGGAATGGGCGCCTCGCCCCTGGTACCGGCGCCGATGGTATATACCTTGATGTCCAGTGTTTCGGCCGCTTCTGCCGCAACCAGGGGAGGGATTCGTCCGGCATTGTTCATGCCGTCGGTAAGCAGGATCAGAATGCGTGATTTCGATTTCCGGTCCCTGAGCCTGTTGGTGCCGCTGCCGATGGCCGATCCAATGGCAGTGCCGTCCTCGACCATGCCTATACTCAGCGATTCAAGTCTTTTTCTCAGCCAGTCATGATCAAGGGTAAGCGGGCTGACAAGGTAGGGGCGTCCACCGAAGGCGAGCAGGCCGATCCGATCATTGGGCCGCTGTCCGATAAATTCGTCAACGACTTTCTTTACTACTTCCAAGCGGTTGACCGGTTTTCCACCGAGGGTGAAATCCATTGCCTCCATGGAGCCGGAGACATCCACCGCCAGAAGGATATCAATGCCGCTGGCCTCGATTTCAGTGGTGCTGTTGCCAAGCTGGGGGCGGGCAATTGCCAGAATAAGAAGGAATAAGGTTCCCAGGCGAAGAACGAGGCTCATGGCCCCGATACGACTCTTTTTCGCCCTGGAGAGGGAGGATGCGATGGAGGTGGTGGAAAAGAGCAGGGCCGGGGCTGCGCCCCGCACTCCACGGCAATAGGCGAGAACCGGCAGCAATGCCAGGAGCCAGAGCAGTTCGGGATGGAGAAATCTCATGTCCTCCCTCCACGTTCATCAACTGCCGGCCTGGTGTTATTGACAAAGCCGGTGATTCCTTCTTCCATCTGCAGCAGGCTGTCAATGTTTGACAACTGGTGGGCAAACTTGGCCATATCTGCCCGCTCCAGGCAGAGTCGCAGCTCTTTTTTGAACGGCTTCAGATCAGCATGGGGTTTGGCCTCGAGGCCATGCAGGAATTCAGTGGTGGTCTGTCTGGTTGATCTGATGCCAAACCGCGTCTCGATATAGCTTCGAAGGATAAGGCTGGCACGATCCATGTAGGAAAGCCCCTTTTCCGGCGTCATCAGCGATCGCGCCCTGCTGAGATCGGACAATGCCTTTTCCCAGGGCGGCACTGGAGGCGCGGTTTTTTCCTTTTTGTTTTTTAATAACAAAAAGATAACGAGCAAAATGATGGCCAGCGCTGTACAAATACCCGCGATAAGCGGGTAATTCACGGGTTCGGCGATGGTAACGGGGCCGTAGATGTCGCGCAGCTCCTGCTGCACGTCGTCCGTCTGCCGGGCGGCGGCCGGACTGCCGGGGCTGCCCGGCGTGGCCGGGGAGAGTCGTTGATTGTTTAACGCCGAACCCTGCGGTGCTTTATTGAGCAGGGTCAGCTGTTCCTGTTCTACGTTGCTGTCGTTTCCGGCCGCTACCGTGCTCCGAACAGGCGTCAGCAGGAGAAATACCAGAAGGATGATCTGCGCAAGGCCTCGACTCATGACACCCGCCCCCGGCGTGCATTAAAAAAACCGAGCAGGACCGGCAGATAGGCCTTGTCTGTTGACAGATCGAGCAGATCGACCCCGGCGGCGCGAATATTTTTGTGAAGCTTGCTCTGCCTCGCTCTTGCTTCCCGGTAATACTCTTCCCGTAAGGTTCTGTCCGAGGTGTTGAGATCAACCTGCTCCCCGTTTTCGCCATCTTCAAGGGTGATCCAACCGATATCCGGCAGTTCGAACTCTCTCGGATCAGATACCGCAAGGGCTATCAGGTCATGGCGACGGTTGCTGATTTGCAGCTTCGGCTGCAGGTCGGCCAGGGTTTGGTCAAAATTTCCGGGTAGACAAAAGTCTGAAATCAGGAAAGCGACGCATTTTCGTTTCATCACCCGATTGGTAAAATCGAGCACCGACGGCAGGTCGGTTTTCCTGCCGTGCGGCTGATAGTACAGAATTTCCCTGATAATGCGGAGGATATGGCTGCGGCCTTTTTTCGGCGGGATGTAGAGCTCAATAACGTCGGTAAAGAGCACCAGGCCGACCTTGTCATTGTTGTGAACCGCGCTGAACGCCAGTACTGAACCGAGTTCTGCCACGAGCTCGCGCTTGCTGGCACTCTGCGAGCCAAAATCCCCCGAGCCGCTGATATCAATCATCAGCATGATGGTAAGCTCGCGCTCCTCGGTGAACTTCTTGATATGCGGGGTCCCGGTACGCGCGGTTACATTCCAGTCGATGGTCCGGATATCATCGCCGGGGACATATTCACGAACCTCATCAAAGTTCATGCCTCTCCCCTTGAAGACCGAATGGTAGCTCCCTGCCAGGCTGTCGCTTACCAACCGCCTGGTTCTCACCTCGATCTGGCGGACTTTCTTCAGGATCTCCCTTGTCAGTTGCGTGTCCATGGTCAGTTTGAAAGATCAGGGAACGGGAACCGTGTCGAGGATTTTTCGAATAATGTCTTCACTGCTGATACCTTCCGCTTCCGCTTCGTAACTCAGACGCAGCCGATGGCGCAACACATCAAGCACCGAAGACTTGACATCGTCCGGGGTCACATAGCCGCGTCCTGCCAGATAGGCGAGGCAGCGCGACACCGTTTTCAGATTGATGGTAGCCCGCGGGGAACCTCCGGTCTCGATATAATCGTGCAGGTCGAGTTGATAGGACTGGGGCTCTCTTGTGGCGCAGACCAGGGAGACGATATAGTCTTTTATCTTATCGTCCATGTAGATGCGGTTGATCACCCTGCGCGAGGCGAGGATGTCAGCCGGTTCGGCAACAGGGGCTACTTCACCAGCAGAGTCGGTTACATCAAAGCGTTCAAGGATTTGCCTTTCCTCGGATCTGTTCGGATAACCGACAACAACTTTTAACATAAAGCGGTCGACCTGTGCCTCGGGCAGGGGATAGGTCCCCTCCTGCTCGATGGGGTTCTGCGTGGCGAGAACCAGGAACAGTTCAGGGAGTGCGAAGCTTTTCTCGCCGATGGTGACCTGCTTTTCCTGCATCGCCTCGAGCAGGGCCGACTGCACCTTTGCCGGAGCCCTGTTGATTTCATCGGCAAGAATAAGAGACGAAAAAATGGGACCTTTTTTGACCTCGAAGGAGGTTTCACGCGGATTATAAATCTGGGTACCGATAATATCCGCGGGCAGCATATCCGGTGTGAACTGGATCCGGTTAAATTCGGTCTGGACCGCTCTAGCCAGGGTTTTAACAGCCAGGGTCTTGGCAAGTCCCGGCAAGCCTTCGAGCAGGATATGGCCTCCTGAAAGCAAACCGATCAGCAGTCGTTCGAGCAGGTGGTCCTAACCGATAATCACCTTTGACATCTCGTATCTGAGCGGGGCGATCCATCCAGAGCTCTGTTTAACGCTTTCGTTTATCCTCTGGATCGATCGGTACACCTCACCCGTCTGGCCCGAGCCTGCAGTGTCTGGCCGCTCTGTCAATGGACCGGCGCCAACGACCATACCCGGATAATTTTCATCGTCTCGCATTTCTGCTCCTCAAAAGTATTGATTTATCAGTTTATTTTCGTACTCAGACTAAAATAGATAAGTCTATTCAGCGATAATTTCAAGATTCTTTCACGAGCATTACAAAGCTGTAATGCTGATGAAAAGGTGAGGTGTCAGGGAAGGCTTGAAAATGACGGGTGGTGATCCCGCCGGATCATCTTGTCTTGTCCGTTACCCGCTCAACACCGTTCCGGCACGTCGATGTTGTCTGGTAGACAGGGAGGAATAGTTGAGCGGCCGGTTGCAAGGCTCGGGAAGAGGCTGCTGTCCGTATGGGGAAGGAAAAGGGCTGCCATGTAATAGTTCATGAAATGCTGGTTGTCCGAAAGTTCGATGTTGGTCATGATTTTTCGAACCGTGACCCGGTCCCTGAAACGACGATGATCAGTCAGGCTTATCTGGCAGCCGAGCATCGAGGCATTTCCCAGATAGAAAAAACGGTCACGATCGGTATCCGGCAGCAGACCGATGGCTATGGCCCTCTCCAGGTCGATGTGAGAGCCGAAGTTCCCGGCCAGGATAACACGGTCAAGATCAGAAAAGGTGAGGCCAACTGCGTCGAGCAGGGTCTGGTAGCCGGCAAACATGGCGCCTTTGGCACGTATCAGGTTTTCAATGTCAATCTCGGTAATGACGATATCCTCGCCGATGAGGGTATTGTGTGACCAGGCTATAACGTATTCCCAGCCGTCGATATTTTTCCGGATCCGTGCATGTTTCCTGTTGCTGGTAAACTTTCCGCGCTGGTCGATGATACCTGCTTCCAGCAGCTCCGGGACAAGGGCAATAAGACCTGACCCGCAGATGCCCCGGGGGTTGGTGTTGCCGATGGTGACGAGCATCGGGTCCAGCGTGTCATGGTGTATATGGAAGTTCTCTATGGCACCGCTGCTCGCTCTCATGCCGTATTTGATGCCGCCGCCCTCAAAGGCGGGACCGGCGGAACAGGCCGCGCAGACCATCCAGTCGCCATTACCGACGACGATCTCGCCATTGGTGCCGATATCGATGAAGAGACTGATCTGCTCACTTTTATGCATCTGGCAGGCATGCACACCGGCAACAATATCACCGCCGACGTATGACGATATGCAGGGATAGAGGAAGAGACGGACAGAAGGGTGGGCCATGATTCCCAGAGCTGCTGCCTTGGTCAGCGGGAACTGGCTGACACTCGGCACGTAAGGGGCTTCCCGTATGAATTTCGGGTTTATCCCGAGAAGCAGATGAGCCATGATCGTATTGCCGGCCGCCATGATGTAGCTGATGTCACTCGGACTGATGATGACCGTTCGGCACAGCTCTTCAATGATGTTGTTGATGGTGTAAACCGCCTTTTCCTGCAGAATCCGCAGACCGTCGGCACGCTGAGAATAGATAATGCGGGAGATGACATCTTCTCCGTACCCGATCTGCGAGTTGTAGATCGATGTCTCGGCAATGATATGACCGCTGTTCAGGTCAATCAGTACGCCGCTGATGGTTGTGGTGCCGAG
Source organism: Desulfobulbaceae bacterium (assembly GCA_024643445.1). Lineage (GTDB taxonomy): Bacteria > Desulfobacterota > Desulfobulbia > Desulfobulbales > Desulfocapsaceae > Ww85. The sequence goes on from JAHEMX010000143.1 coordinate 7,501, forward strand.
ATCGAGAGCGAGCCCGTAAAGCTGGTCTGTTGTATCGCCCGGCTCCACGGCAATGATCAGTTCGGGTTCGCTGGCTTGCATGCCCTGGAGCAGGATTACCGTGACGTTCCAGTTCTCCTCGCGCAAGGTGGCAGAGAGTTCACGAATAAGCTCCGGGTGGTCATAGTCCGGTTCAGGCATGTTCGGTGAAGTCAGACTGATAGCCCTGATTAATCGCTGCATATCAGGAATGTTGTCTTCAAGCGTCGGCGGGGGAAGAGAGAGGAATAGCTTGCGCACCGGGGGGCAGACACGCCAGGTTCCGACGAGATGTTCAAGGGATTTTGCTGAAATTGTCCGAGTCGTTTTCGGTCTGGATTTCAGCGTTTTTCCGTCAGAGCGAATGATGTCCGGGACGCGGATTATGACATCGGAGACGATCGAGCTGGTACAAGCCAGCCGGGTTCCTTTGTCGACCGCTTCCGGGGAAAGGCCGTTCAGGCTCTGGGACTTGAGTTCGCCATCCACGAGCTCTATCGTGCACTTCCGACAGAGCCCATCCCCGCCGCATGAAGCATGGATATAGACA
>JAHEMX010000642.1 GCA_024643445.1 Desulfobulbaceae bacterium
TCCTGAGCCGCACCGGAATTTCCGGCAGAAACCATGAACATCTCGCCGGCACCCTCACAATCACTCGTCGTGATGATCGGCGTGTGGACTTGCTGAAAACCCCGCTGCTGGAAAAAGGTATGGACACTGTATGAGAGCCGCGACCTTACCCTGGCCACCGCCCCAAGTGCATTGGTTCTCGGTCGCAGATGAGTAATTTCCCGTAAAAACTCAAACGAATGCCTCTTTTTCTGAAGCGGGTATTCTTCCGGATCCGCCCAGCCGATAACTTCTATGGCGTCGGCATGGAGTTCCACTGCCTGACCTTTAGCCGGCGATTTCTCCAGCTTACCGGAAACGGTAACGGCGCAGCCGGTAGTCAATTTCTTCACCTGCTCAGAATAATTGGCAACACTCCCTTCGACAATTACCTGGAGATTGCTGAGAACCGAACCATCATTTATCTCTAAAAACGACAGGGAACCGCTATCCCTTCTTGTTCTCACCCAGCCGTTTATTGTCAGCATGCAACCGATTTCCCCGGTTGTTAGTATTTCTTTTATTCGCATAGCCTTAGATTATTCCCACGTGTTTTTTTACGATAAAAATTATCTTACAACAGATTGTTCGTATCGGATGGCACCTGTTTGCTCGACGGTATCGCCCATGTGCTTACCATTTTCAAGCAAAAATTTGTATACTATTTAGAAACATCTTTATAATTCTCAAACAATATGCTCGGTCTTTCCGGCAGTTCCTCAACCATGATGAAATCTTCTCTCTGAGCCGCCATAGTAATAACGATAAGCGCTGATGGAGACAGTACAACACTCTTATGAGCACCTTGACTTTGCTATCACTGCTGATGAAGCATCTTTTTCTTTGACATACCTCAACAAAATATATACGCTGGTCTTACCAGCCGAAACACCTGTATTTATGGATTTTTAAAACATGTCCAATCTGGACTTACCAGATAGTTACTGGTATCCCGGTTTTCTCGACTGTTCGCCATCAGTTTTAACGGAAAAATCTCTGTACACTTGGTATGTTTCTGTTGCAGAGGGCTTTAACCACCATTCAAGACGGTTGTCCCAGAAGCAAGCCATGAATTTTTACTGTTCTGAAATCATTCGTTTTTTTTTGAAACACAAACAAACCAACAGTGCTCCGATTTATTCAAAAGAGTACCCGATCCTGCAGGCCTCATGCCTGCACCAGTAGCGGGAATATTGTTCAACAGGAGGAAAAACAATGCCGAAAATGAGAGCCATTGAAGCTGCAGTTCATATCCTTATAAAAGAAGGCTTGGGTACTGCCTTCGGAGTTCCCGGGGCGGCCATCAACCCACTCTACGCCGCCATGAAGAAAATTGGCGGAATCCGCCATTTCCTTGCCCGTCATGTCGAGGGAGCCTCGCACATGGCGGAAGGCTTCACCCGGGCAGCCCCCGGCAACATCGGTGTTTGTATCGGGACATCTGGTCCGGGCGGAACGGACATGATTACCGGCCTCTATTCTGCAGCTGCCGATTCGATTCCAATTCTCTGCCTCACCGGCCAGGCCCCGCGTGACAAACTGCAGAAAGAGGACTTCCAGGCCGTAGATATTGAATCCATTGCGAAACCGCTGACCAAGATGTCGGTCACAGTTCTGGAACCGGCCCAGCTGCCAAGTATTTTTCAAAAAGCGCTGTATCTGATGCGCTCGGACCGGCCCGGCCCGGTCCTGATAGATTTGCCGATTGACGTCCAGATGGCTGAAATCAATTTCGACCCTGACGATTATGTATCGTTAAAGCCGAGTAAACCCGTGCCCACACTCTCTCAGGCCGAAAAAGCCATGAAGATGCTTAACGCTGCGCAACGGCCGTTAATCGTCGCTGGAGGCGGTATTCTCAATGCCGATGCTTCGGATCTTCTCGTTTCATTTGCTGAATTGACCGGCGTTCCGGTCATCCCGACTTTGATGGGCTGGGGGGTAATTCCGGATGATCATCCGCTCATGCAGGGCAAAGTCGGCCTGCAAACCAGCGACCGTTTCGGAAATGCGACCTACTTGAGATCCGATTTCGTCTTCGGGATCGGTAACAGATGGGCAAACCGCCATACGGGTTCGATCAACACCTATACCGAGGGGCGAACATTTATCCATGTTGACATCGAACCTACCCAGATTGGCCGCATTTTCGCTCCGGATCTTGGTATCGTTGCAGATGCCAAAGCAGCCTTGGAGCTCTTCATC
>JAHEMX010000144.1 GCA_024643445.1 Desulfobulbaceae bacterium
CGGCCGACAAGCCTGATATATCAGCAGCAGAGCAACCCGCTTTGTGACCGCTTTTTTGTTTCTCAGAGACAGCGCTATGGACGCAATCTGGAACATATTCACAGTCTTGAAAAATTGGAAGTCTACGAAAACGCTTTGAAACGCAACCATATCCTCATTATAAGCCTTGATCAGAATTACACCGACAACGGTACGCCAGTGACGTTTTTCGGACACGAATTTGCCTGCGCCAAAGGGTGCGCCCTGCTCCACCTGAAATCTGGAGCACCGGTTCTCACCAGCGTTTACTATATGAAAAACAATCAGTTGCATATCGACGTGGAGCGAGTCAAACTTCCCTGTTATTCCGAGATCAACGATTTTACCATTAGCGAAATAAGTAATTTAAGTATAAAAGGATATGAAAAGACGATACAGGCATATCCGGACCAGTGGTTCAGCCTTTTTCATCGACTCTGGAAGAAGACAGGATACCCTGATCATATCAACCGATCGTTCAAAGACCTGCTCTTTTAAATGATACGGTTATAATAAGCTGTTCATCTCTTTATGCAGATCTCTGTCGGTACCGTTACGTCAGCGGCTGCTGTTCCTGCAACCATGTCAAACAAAGAAATCCTTATCAGGCTTCTTCAGGTACTCAGACCATACCGGGCAAAACTCGTGATTTCCATGATCTCCATGATTTTTGTTGCCTTGTTCACCGGGGCCCAGACCTATATGGTCAAAGACCTTCTAGATAAAATCTTCATAGAAAAGAACGCCTTATTTCTCTACTCCCTCACCGTGGTGATTATTCTCGTTTTCGGCCTCAAAGGAGTTTTTTACTACATCTACAACTACTTTCTCGAACAGGTTGGTCTCTCGGTCATACGGGATTTTCGAGCAAAAGTTTTCGCTCACATTCATATACAGCCGTTATCCTTCTTTCATTCTTATCCCACCGGTACCTTGATTTCACGGGTGATATCCGACGTGACGCTGATGCAGACTGCAGTTTCAAGCTGTCTTGTCGGTGTCCTCCGGGATTTCTTCTCAGTTGTAGTTCTGCTTGGTGTTGTTTTTTATCTCAACTGGAAACTCGCACTCTTTTGTTTTGTTGTGGTGCCGTTCGCGACTTTTCCCATCATCAAATTCAGCAAAATTTTCAGAAAACTGAGTACGAAGGCCCAGGAAGAAACAGCGCACGTTTCAAACATGCTCTATGAAACAATTACCGGGAACAGGATCGTCAAAGCGTTCAACCGTGAGTCATACGAAATCAAACGTTACAATGATCAGTTAACTACCCTTTTCGACGTAACGGTTCAGGATGCCAAGTTCAGGTGTCTGCAGCATCCGCTGATGGAGTTCATCGGCGGAGTGGCCATATCTTTGTTTATCTGGTTCGGCGGCAAACTGGTAATTACCGGCGCAATGACTCCCGGCGAATTTTTTGCTCTGATGACCTCACTCATTGTTGCCTACGACCCAATCAAGAGGATAGGAAAGGTCAACTCCGCCATTCAACAGGGCATCGCCGCGGCAACCCGGGTCTTCGTCATTCTTGATAAAGAACCGGAAATTGCAAACCGCAGCAACAGTTCAGAATTGCCTCCCTTCAAACATGCTATCCAATTCAAAAACGTTCAGTTTCTTTATGATGACGAAACGATAGCTCTGGCGGACATAAACCTTGACGTACCGGTTGGTCAGAATCTTGCCATCGTCGGACATAGCGGCGGCGGAAAAACAACGCTTACCAACCTGATACCACGCTTTCTCGATGTATCCGGAGGCAGCATATCTATTGACGGGACAGATATCAGGAACGTAACTTTGAAATCTCTGCGCGACCAGATTGCCATGGTCACCCAGCAGACGATCCTCTTTAACGATACGGTCAGAAACAATATAGCCTATGGCAGACTTGAAAGTTCCGAAAAAGAAATAGAGCAGGCTGCCGAAGCAGCCCATGCTCTTTCATTCATCAGGGAATTACCGAAGGGGTTTGATACTACCATAGGGGAAGGCGGCGCCCGCCTGTCGGGAGGAGAAAGACAGCGCATATCTATTGCCCGTGCCCTTCTCAAGAACGCACCGATTCTCATTCTGGATGAGGCGACATCAGCACTTGATACCGAATCGGAGCGAGAGGTACAGGGTGCCCTTGACAATCTCATGAAAAACAGGACCACATTTGTCATCGCCCATCGATTATCAACCATTAAGAATGCTGATCGTATTATCGTTGTTAAACACGGCAGAATTGTTGAAGATGGCACCCATGATAGCCTGCTGGCCCTGCATGGTGAGTACGAACTGCTTTACAATATGCAGTATCATTAAACATGAGGACACCTGAAAGCCCGGTCAGCGTTCGTTTGCTTCAGGCTTTCTCCGGCAACAGCCTTTTCCTCACCTTACAGGCGAGAGGCGAGCTGTTATGTTATGGTCTGACAGAAACTATTCAGCACGAGACGCACGGTCATGATTTTACTGGAGGACCGCAGAAACAGCTTTCTGTTGAAAGCCAGGAAAGCAGGGGCATTTTTCGTATTGCTTGCCTGTTTTTTTACACCGCTATCAACCTCACTTCTTGCTATCTGCTCGCTTGTTGCCGTCCTGGTCTGGCTCCTTTCCGGCGGGTTGTCTGATCTTCCCCGGGTTTTGCAGAACCATCCCCCGGCAATTTTAGCCTTGCTGCTCTTTGCTCTGATGTGTCTGGGCATCCTTTATTCCAGTGCAGAACCTCTCCAGGCATTTGATACCCTGAGGAAATACCGTGAGCTGCTGTTACTGCCGATAATGATCTCTCTTCTTTCCCTGTCCGGGGAATATCGGGAGATGGCCGAGAACAGCTTTGTCAGCGGTTGTATCGTTCTTTTGCTCATTAGCTATGGCATGGCATTGCATATCATACCGGAAGCGCGCTACGGCCATTCTTTAGTCTTCCATATCACCCATAATTTTTTTATGGCAACGCTCTCCTTCTGGGCCCTGCACCGAGCCATAGACTCTCATCAGTATCGTTACTTCTGGGGTGGGGTATTCCTGTTGACGGTCGTCAATATGTTCTATATTGCCCCCGGCCGCACGGGAATGCTGGTATTCATCTGCCTGATGCTGCTCTTCCTCTACCAGCGTTTCGCCCTCGTGCACTGGCTTATCGGCATGTTTCTTATGGCCGGCACAATTCTCATTATTTATGCAACTTCTGTCAATTTTGCCAACCGTGTCGATGAAGTTGTGGCGGAGATGCAACATTATGAGGCCGGTCAGTCAAGGACCTCAATCGGCCAGCGCTTTGACTGGTGGTATACGTGTTTCGCCCTGATAAAAGAAAAACCGCTCCTTGGTCATGGCACCGGTTCATTTTCAAGTGCCCAGAAAGAATTGCTGCAAGACAGTGACGTAACCCCGACCGACAACCCTCATAACGAATTTCTTTTTCTGACCGTTCAATTCGGTTTTACCGGTCTCCTTCTTTTCGGAGCCCTCGCCTTATCGCAACTCAGAGGATATCGCTATTTACCGGAGAATAAAAAATGGCTGCTGCAGGGAGTGGTTCTTGCCATGCTTTGCGGAAGTCTCATCAACTCTTTGCTCTTTGACTCGCAGCAGGGCCATTTCTATCTCTTCATGTCCGCAGCCCTGATGAGTGGGCAAACGAAAGACTCTCGTTTAGCTCAGTAAAACAGGGGTACCTTGAATAATTAGCTTATTCAAGGTAGGTGCTCTGGAGTTGATCGCGCATGTAACGGGCAGAAAATCATGTGCCTCCCGCCGTCTCAGTGCGTTTCATGAGGTCGATAGAGGGCAAAGAGCTCTTTGTAAAGAGACGCCGTTTTACTGCACATCTGTTCCATGGTGAAATTACTGCTGACAATTTTTTGTCCAGCCCGCCCGAATTGATGCAATCGTTTTTTGTCAGCCAGCGCTTTGTCGAGTGCCATCGCCAGTTCTTCAGGGTTCCCGGGCGGCACCAGCCACCCGGTCCTTCCGGGAGTAACGGTTTCAAGACTGCCGCCATGGGCGGTTGCTATAACCGCTTTTCCCATGGCCATGGCTTCAATGGTCACACGCCCAAATGCTTCCGGCTCTCTTGAGGATGCTGATATGACAACATCGGCGAGCATCAGGGCTGCGGGCATGTCGTCGCAGTGTCCGACGAGAGAGACCTTTGCCTCCAGCCTGTCCTGACTGATGCTCTTTGCAAGTTCATCGGTGAAACCGGGATTTTCTGTAGTATCTCCGACCAGCAAGGCCTGGTAGTTTTGATTGGTCATCAGAGAAAGCGCCTTTAGAAAGATATCCTGGCCCTTCAGCCTGGTCAAACGGCCTGGCAACATGAGTACCGGTTTATCAGGAGCAATGCGCCATTCCCTTTTATACCGCTCTATTCGTTCGGTGCTGACAGCATCTGGATCGAAAATCGTCTTGTCTACCCCCCGATAGATGAGGTGTATATTCTGGTTGATCCGGTATTTTTCCCTGATATGCCTTTCTATACTCTTGGAGATGGCAATAATCCCTGTGCCCTTCGTCATAATAGCGCTGTAACTGTTTACCGAATAAAACCCGTGAAACGTCGTTACAAGGATCGGGCGATACCTCTTTGGCAGGGTTTTCCAGGTAATATAACCAACCCAGGCCGGCATTCGAGAACGCAGGTGAAGCACATCGATCCGTTCTTTTTTCAGAAAACGCCTCAACGAAAAAACATAACGGAGGGTAAACGGACTCTTTACCCCGACGTTCCATCGTATATGGTGGCTTTTTTCAGCCACAAGTTGCTTGACCAGTCTCCCTCCTCCTGAAATAACAAAAGAGTGATGCTTGTTATCGGCGAGATACTTGCCCATTTCCAGCGTTCCGCGCTCTACCCCGCCACTCTCAAGTTCAGGAAGCATCTGCAGCACGGAAAGAATCTCACCATCCGATCTCTTTCTCTTTTCTTCGAGAACTTGCTGATAGAGATCAATCGTTTTCTCGCACATTCTTAGTGCAGTAAAATTTTTACTTACCCATTTCCTGCCTTTTTCACCGATGGCACGCAATTTTTCTTTGTCCGCAATAACCGTGCGCAGGGTGTCTCCAAGATCGACGGCATTCGAGGGTTCCACCAGCCATCCGGTCTCACCGTCACGTACTGTTTCAAGACTGCCACCATGCCTGGTAGCAACAATCGGTTTTGCCATGGCCATGGCTTCTATCGCCACCTTGCCAAAAGCTTCCGGCTGACTTGAAGAAGCAGAAACGACAAGGTCTGCGATCAGCAGAGCAGCCGGCATATCCCGGCAATGTCCGACAAGGCGGATCTGGTCATTGAGTGAGTATGCTGAAATCTTCTCTTTCAGCTTTTTTGAAAACGACGAGTTTTCATTTTCATCGCCGATACAAAGCGCAAGAAATGGCAGATCCTTGATTTGTGACAGGGCATCAATGAAGATATCCTGTCCTTTCCATGGCGTGAGTCTACCGGGCAACATGATAATAGTTCGATCCTCTTCTGCAATACCCCAGTCTTTTTTTAACTTTTCCACGCGTTCTGCAGGGATTTTATGGGGATCGAAGGCATCTGAATCATAACCGCCGTGGATCAGACAAATCTCCTCAGGACGTACCCGGTAATTCTGCAGGATGTGTTCCTTTATGACCTGGGAAACGGCTATCACCCGCTCGCCCTTGGTCATGATCGTTGAATAGGAGTTGACGGAATAGAATCCGTGGAAGCTCGTTATCAGAGAAGGCTGTACAGTGTAATCAAGCGTTTTCCAGGCGAGATAACCTATCCATGCAGGCAGCCGGGAACGAAGATGAAGAATATCAGGTTTCTCTTGAAGAATATATTTCCGAAGTTTATGGATATACTTCAAACAGCTTAGATTTTTGCTTCCGATATTTTTCCATTCGAGATGGACAACCCCCGCCTTCTCAAGCTGTTTGACGAGGCGACCGCCGCCGGATATAACGATTGAGCGATGCCCATTTTTGGCAAGATAAACGGCAAAATCAAGCGTCTCTCCCTCGACTCCGCCCTCGTCCATTTCCGGAACTATCTGTATTATTGTAAGCTTTCTGGCCACCATCTGTTAAGTATTTCCCGTGCGCAGCGATCAGCCTCATTTAAAGGGGAATCCTCATACCATTGAGTCTTGCCGCCGCGCCAATCTGAAAATGATATCACCCGTTTTTTATCTATCAGGTAACGTTCACTGAACTGGAACTTGCTTGTTTTTCCTTTCCACTTTACCGGCAGGATACCAACCCGGCAGCCGGCTGACAAAGCTTCGTAGACCATTGAGATGGAATCTGCGGTAATCCATACCATTTTATTTTCATTATACTGCTGATCTAGCCACCCTTTTTCGGTACTGTAAAAATCATAAAAAGTCACCTGAGGATTTTTAGCGGCCAGTTTAACAATTTTTTTTCCTGTCTCCTCCGGTGTGCGTGGCGAACTCGCTATGATCCACGTTTTGATAGCTGGCTGGCCAATAAGTTCTTCTATGTTTTCGATCAGGTTATCATCATCCCAATAATGAGATTTGTGATCGACACCGCCAATCAGGATGAGGCCGCTTTCAGCCTGATGTTTTGCCCGGTTTGTACCGGTATTTGGCGGCCCAATAGTTGTAAAGATGTTTTCAGAAGCAGGCAGCCGATCATGGATGGGAACCAGACAAAGATCAAAAAGGTTTCGCAGGAGAAGGCTGGGAGCCATGCAGGCAACGGTTTTTGCTCCTGTTTCCCGCTTGCACGCCAGAGCGGGAAGGTGGGTTCTTGAACCGGTTCCAATGATCAGATCGGGCCGATATCCGGAACAGGGAGATTTCAACTGGTGAAGAAACAAGCCGAGATATGATTTCGCCTCAAACCATAAGGAATTATGAGAAACATCAAAGGCAGTAATTTCGGTTTTGACGTAGTGGGCGAGTGCGGTGACAAGTCCATTTGTCTGCTTTTCGTGACCGGGACGCCCGTCCTTGAAAATAATGATCTTCAAAGTCTGCATTGAATAGGAGGATCGTCGATTGTCTCAGCCAAGCTTATCCAGACCAGCAATACTGTACTTTGATGCCTGAAGTGGATGGGAAAGAGCTAGTTTCTGTCTGGTCGCTGCTGATACGGAGAGGGGGCAGCCTGGCCAAGCTGGCCAGGCTGGCCAGGCTTTCTTGCTCCGCCACCGGCCAACTTGACAATAATCTGGTTGGATTTCAACAGGCGTGCCGTCGTGGTTTTGAACAATTGAGCGGATATCTCGGGAAACTTTGTTAACACCTCATCAAGTTTATCGCCAGGAAATCGTTTAATCGTGCTTCTACCCTGCGAAATGATTGACGCCGAACGGTTCTCTCCTGTCATGCCTGCCATTTCGCCGAAGTACTCACCGGGTTCGGTAATTTCTGCTATTTTCTTACCACCCTTGACCACGGTAAGTGCGCCCCTGACCAATCTGAAGAAATCGTTGTCCTGATTGCCCTCTCGAATGATGATATCGCCTTCCTCATACTCCTCGACATCAGGATTAACGAGATAAGCCGGGAGTCTTTCCGCATTGGCGACGGTCCGTCGCAAAGCTTCTTCCAGGCTGGTAACACCGTCTTTTACCTTTCGCAGCGCGGCGTTTCGCAATGGCACCATGCCTTCGTTTATGGAAACCTTGCGGAGCTGGTCTTCCGGAACTTCTGCGCTTATGGCTTTGGCTACTTCTTCAGTGACTTCCATAAGCTCGAAGAAACCGACCCGGCCCTTGTAGCCAAGTCCGTTACACTGGGAGCATCCGCCTGGTCCATAGATGGTGATCCCCTCTATTTCATCTTCCTTGAATCCAGCCGAGACAAGTTCCTCCGGCGAGTGGTTCATTTCTTTTTTGCAATGTTGACATAATTTCCGTCCAAGACGCTGTGCCAGAACCATGGTGACTGATGAGGCAATCATGTAGGGAGGGACGCCGATGTCAACCATACGTCCGATGGTTGCAGCACTGTCATTGGTGTGCAGGGTTGAAAAGACAAGGTGACCGGTCATGGCGGCCTTGATGGCAATTTCTCCCGTTTCATAGTCACGAATCTCACCGACC
>JAHEMX010000643.1 GCA_024643445.1 Desulfobulbaceae bacterium
AGCGGATTGGTTTGTACCGCTCAAAGATGAGCCACGGCAAAAACAAGCGCAATAGTCCCGGTTCAGGAGTTGCTGCGCAATTATGCCCCTGACGGTTGACTGGAAGGCATGATTTTGTTGGAACGACGTTTGTTACAGGATAGGCAAGGCTTCAATGCTCTTTTTTAGCAATGCCTTTAAAAGCGAATTCATATCACCGACTGATTGTACCATGCCAGCCTCGTGCATCTCGGGTTTGTCGTCACCCCGTGCTACTGTTCGTTCCGGGTGACATGAATTATTCGGCAAAGAGCCTGTTTTTCCAGGCGTTCCGGAAAATGTTTCTTGGGGACACTCCTTTTTTGTGCTAGCATTAAATGCTATATTTCACTGTCTGTGAGGCTGAGGCGTCATTGTGATTTCGGCTCGCACATGCACGGCGCTTTTATGTGTGAGATGTCAGGCGCGCTGCTATCCAGAGATAAAGAGCCGGGGTAAACTACGCTGCGGGGAGGAGAGTCCGTGGAAGAGATGCATGAAATTCGTAAGAAAAGACGAACGCTGCAAGAGACGATGAATTTCATGGCGGCCCTTTCTGCCGGAATCGAACCGATTCTTGGCCGGGGGGCAAACAGTATGACCATGTCTGCCGGGCGCAAGCTTGGAAGAAAATTTTCCGAGCGCGCGGCAAAAACGGATGATCTGCTGGCCGCCGTTGACGAGGTTCGTCGTGTGCTTGAAGAAAACAACTGCCTCTGGTGTTTTGAGCCGTTCAAGCCAAAAGACCAGGCTCAGCTCATTACCGTTAATGAGCAGGGTGAGCGCCAGCTGCTGATCATCTTCAGGGACTGCATGATACGACAGTCTCTGTTCAGATTCGGGCATCCCCAAAAAGGGTCTTTGTGCAATATGATGTATGGTTTTTTTGCCGGGGCTTTAGAAAATATCATGGATAAAAAAACAAGGCTTGACATCAAGCATGCGGGCGAGAACGCCTGCTTGAAGGTCCTGACTGTTGCAGCCTGATGCAGGTAACCGGAAGAGGAACGAACGATGAGTGGAGAAAAGATACGCCTCAATACCGACTGGCTCTGCGATTGCGGCGGCTGCCATGTGGCAATTGTTGATCTGCATGAGAAGATTCTGAACGTCCTGGAATCGGTTGTGATCCAGCATTGCCCGGTGCTGACAGACATTAAGGATTATCCTGAAGCGGATATCGGCATAGTGACCGGATCGATACGAACAGAGCATGATCGTCATGCAGCCGAGGAAATGAGGGCAAAATGCAAGACCATCATTGCCTTCGGGACCTGTGCGGTTTATGGCGGCCTGCATGGAGCCGGCCTGGCCCATTCCCGGGAAGAGATCATGGATCATGTCTACCGGCAGAGCCCGACGACGATAACCGATACCATCCCCGATACCGAAGTGAGCCAACTTGCCAAGCTGGTGACCCCGGTCGACGAGGTCATCGATGTCGATCTCTATCTGCCGGGCTGTCCGCCTCACCCCCATTTTATTTTCGAGGGCCTTGCCTCATTGATCGAAAGGCGCCCGCCGCGGGCGACACAGGACTCTGTCTGCGGCCGCTGCAGCAGGCAGATGATAAAAGGTGATGCCACAGAGATAAAAAACACCTACAACCATGTGCCGGACGAGCGTTTCTGTTTTCTGAGCCAGGGCCATATCTGTCTCGGTTCGGCCACGCTCGACCGTTGTCTGGCTCCCTGTCCGAACCACGGTGTGGCCTGCACCGGATGCGCCGGGCCGACCATGCAGATTCTGACGGAACCTTATCTTGATATCCGCACCGAGGTTGCTGAGAGGATGTCCCGCCTGAGTGCCATTGCACCAGAGACCATACTCGCCTACATGGAACGGACCGCGAAAACCCAGTACGCCTACGCGATGGCCACAAAAATGATCGGCAGCAAACCGACCTTTTTGATTAAAAAGTGGATTGCCGATGTGGAGGCAGGTACCAATGTCTAAAACAATTACGATTGATCCCGTCACCAGGATAGAGGGGCATGCACGGATTCTGCTGGAATGCAATGACGCCGGCACCGTGGACGAGGCGTATTTCATCGTTAACGAATTACGTGGTTTTGAGCGGATCCTGGTTGGTATGGAAGCACATACCATGCCCCAGATTACCGCTCGTATCTGCGGGGTCTGTCCGACCGCCCATCATCTGGCTTCGGCCAAGGCGCTTGACAACGCGGCAGGCGT
>JAHEMX010000145.1 GCA_024643445.1 Desulfobulbaceae bacterium
CTCAGCGCCGCATGCAGGAGATGGGTGGCGCTGTGGTTCGCTTCGGTATCCTGGCGGGATGCGGCTACCTGCAACATGACCTTACTGCCCTCGTTAAGCGTGCCGTCAGTGATGAGGACCTTGTGCAGAATGATCCCATCCGCTTCCGGGGATGTGCTGGTAATAGAGCCCTTTCCATCAGTCCAACTGACGGTGCCGCTGTCTCCGACCTGTCCGCCGGATTCTGCGTAGAAAGGCGTGCGATCGGCAAGAAAGCGTCCTGACTGGCCGGCCGACAGGGAAGTTGTTGGCTGCCCGGCCTCATCCAGCAGTCCTTTTACGACTGCCGCAGATGAAACCTTGTCGTAACCGATAAACTCGGATCGCAGTCCCGCCTCTATCATTCGTTTGACGCCGGCTTCCTTTAACTGGACGCCTTCGTCCTTGCGGGAAGCGCGGGATTGCGAGCGCTGCCTCGCCATCGCCGTCTGGAAACCGGCATCATCAAAGACGATACCCCTCTCAAGAGAAATATCCCGGACAATATCAACCGGAAAACCGAAGGTATCGTAGAGTTTGAAAATAAAATCACCGCTGATCAGTGGCTCTGCCGCGCCCTGCTGGCGCACAATCTCTTCGTCGAGCATCGCCAGGCCGTGTTCGAGCGTCTCACCAAAGCGTTCTTCCTCATTGCTGACCACCTTCTCCAGGAGTTCAGCCGTATCTGCCAGCCGGGGATAGGCAGCAAGCATTGAATCCACTACCGCGACACAGGCCTCATGCATGAACGGTCTGCTTAAACCGAGGTTCCTGCCGAAGCGGATGGCCCTGCGCATGACACGGCGCAGCACATAGCCCCGCCCTTCATTGGATGGGAGCACACCATCAGCAACCAGAAATGAAGCCGCCCTGACATGATCGGCAATCACCCGCATGGCAGTATCATCGGGACTGCCGGCCCCATAGATTTTTCCCGACATTTCCTCAAGACGGCTGATGACGGGCGTGAAAAGGTCTGAATCATAGTTGTTGAATTTGCCCTGCAAAACCGCCGCCACGCGCTCAAGTCCCATGCCGGTATCAATACTTGGTTTGGGCAGCGGCATCATCGTACCATCTTCGGAACGATTGAACTGCATGAACACCAGGTTCCAGAGTTCCAGGAAGCGATCACAATCACAGCCGAGCGCACACTCCTCTCTGCCGCAGCCGGCCGCTGGTCCCTGGTCGATATGGATCTCTGAGCAGGGGCCACAGGGACCGGTATCACCCATTGCCCAGAAATTGTCCTTCTCGCCAAGCCTAACGATTCGACCATCGGGTAATCCCTCGATTTTTTCCCACAGCCTGAAGGCTTCATCGTCATCCTTGTAGACCGAGACCCAGAGCTGATCCTGCGGAAGTGCCAGTTCCTTGGTCAAAAACTCCCAGGCATAGGCAATTGCCTGTTCCTTGAAATAGTCGCCAAAGGAAAAGTTGCCCAACATTTCAAAAAAGGTGTGATGCCGAGCGGTATAACCGACATTTTCAAGATCGTTATGCTTCCCGCCGGCACGCATGCAGCACTGGCTGGTGACCGCCGTATCGTAGTCCCGTTTCTCCTCACCCATAAAAACCGTTTTGAACTGAACCATCCCGGCATTAGTGAACAGCAGGGTGGGGTCATTCTGGGGAACAAGTGAGGAACTTTCAACAATGGTATGACCACGATCCTTGAAGTAGTCTAAGAACCTGGCCCGAATTTCATTTCCTGTCATGATACCTTTTCTTCCGTGTTATCTGGCTACCTTGAGCCAACAGCTAATTCAAGGTACCCACTGGTTTCAACCGTCGAGCCTTTCTGAGATGTCATCCCGGCTTATTGTCTCATCCAAAGCTGGAACACCCCCCGCCGGGCCCCCGTAACGCCGCATTCGCACTGTCTGCCCAAAAATACAAGAAATAACGTAATAGTAAACTATTTTGTCAAATGAAGTCCTGGTTCAAAAGAGCGAATCCGTCTTCATTCATCAGTCCTGCCGGCGTGCCTTAAAGGGTTGCCCAGTTTATTCCCCGGCCGGCACTGAAGAGATCGCTGAGTGAAACCACCCCGTACTTCTGCATTTTTTTCGCGAGAAAGAGAAACAGGTAGGCGGTCTGCAGGGCATCCTCCAGGGCATCATGCGCGTCAAAAAAGGGCAGGTTGAACTCAATACTCAGTGATTGCAGATTATAACTGTCCTTTGCGGAGGTGCTGTTTTCATGGTAACGGCCGAGTATCACCCGTTTGTAGATCTGCGCCATGCGCAGGGTGTCGAGACAGGAATTCGCCAGGGTACCGTTGTAGAGTTTTCTCGTAGCCGAATTGACAAATCCCATGTCGAGTCCGATAAAATGCCCGACCAGCAGATCCGTCCCGACAAAGGAGAGGAACCGCGGCAATACCTCTTCCAGCGGCGGAACCATTTTAAGCTGTTCCGGGGTTATCTTATGAACAAGCGTGGCCTTCGTGTGATCGAGCTTTCCCGGACGAACATAGCAGTGAAAGGTATCACCGAGGTCAATCTGCAGATTCCTGATCCGAACACCGCCTATGGCTATAATTTCATCTTTTTTACTTTTGAGACCGGTAAGCTCGGTATCAAAGACGACAAAGCTGTAATCGGCAAGCGGCCGTGATTTATCGAAGTTCTTAAAAAACGCCCTATTCCGGCTGATGACGTCATGCGGCTGCTTAATCCAGCCGATCTTTCGCAGGAGCCTGATCATTTAGACCACCGGAAACTGCTTTTTCAGTACATCCTGCATCTTCTCTATGACGCTGAAGGCGTCTTTGAGCATTCGTTTCTCAAGATCTGTCAGTTCCTCAGGATAAATAAAATCATCCGGCGGGATGCCGTCCTCAATCTGAGACAATTGGTGGATAACCCGCAACTGCATCTGTAACTCAAAGGCATCGACCATGGACTCATAGAGTTCCTTTGCCACCACTTTCTTGACAAGCAGCCGTTTCATCCGTCTGAGCGTGTCGGTTTTCCTGATGCCGTGCTTCAGGCTCAGGGCCCTGGCAAAGTCGACAAAAGGCTTCAATCCCCTGTTTTTTATGTCAAGACGCTCATGGTGTTCCCCGTTCTGCTCGATAATGACATTCTTGAAAAAGGAAAGCGGTACCTTTCTGTTGATGCAGTCACGGCCGAAATTGCGGGCAATCTGGTCGTTAAATCGGCATTGCTTGATGATAAAATCCCGCAGGTCAACGGCGAGTTGTTCGGTCCCATAGCCATGACGAAAATCAAAAAAGATCGCCGCCTTCAGCTGCTCCTCCTGTCCGGCGCCGTTGATCCAGTATGAAAATTTTTCTTTCCAGGCAGTAAGCGGCTGACACCATTTCGGATTGCTCGCCATGGTCTCATCCTCGCAGGCCGGATATCCGCAATGGAGCAGGTGTTTCGTTGCCTGTCTGGCAAAGGCGTTGAAATAGCTCTCCGCCAGGAGTCGCTGCGAATCGTCTTTCGGATCTTCATAGACCAGGGCATTATCCTGATCGGTTTTAAACGTCTGCTCGCGGCGTCCTTCACTGCCCAGCAAAAGCCAGCAGTACCGCAGTGGAGCCGGCCCCATCTCCTGGTGCAGCAGATCCAGGATTCGCGACAACATTTTTTCATTGATCAACCCGATCATCCGGCTGATATTGCCGGCCTTGGCCCCTTCATTAATAATATTTCTGACAATCCCGCTGACTTTTTCCGCCAGGGTGTAAAGCCCCTGAAAATCTTTCTGCCCGCCTATCTCCTTGAAAAGGTAATAGGGCGAATTGCCCTGCTGGACCATGATATCATGGCTGGTTATAACGCCAATCACCCGGCTTCCCCGTTCCACGCCGAGATGATGGATACCCGTCGTCATCATCTTCAGCAGGACATCGAAGCACAGCGTTTGCGAGCCGACTGTTTTCAGGGGACTGCTCATGATAGCGGTGACCGCTTCCCGCGTATCCCGCCCTTCGGCTATCACCTTGCTCCTGAGGTCGGTATCGGTGATGATGCCGATCATCGCCCCGGGATCTTCATCAGCATAAACGAGCAGGGAACCGATGGCCTGACGGGACATGATAGCTGCCGCTTCCCGGATTGAGGCGGAGGCGGATACCGAAAAGAGCGGCTTGGTCATATCCCCGGCGGTGGCATTGAAAAGATAGAGATCGTCAGCGCTGCGACGCGCCAGTTTGTTTTTTCGCAACTCGCTGTAGGCGGTAGCGACGATGTTGTCCGAGAAACTCTTGAGAAAGTAGTGCGCCACAACTGAATTATTCTGCACAAGATCAAGAAAGACCTCGCGCGGTATCAGATAGCAGAAGGTATCTTCGACCGTCTCGATATTC
The DNA here is from genome assembly GCA_024643445.1 of Desulfobulbaceae bacterium. Taxonomy (GTDB): domain Bacteria; phylum Desulfobacterota; class Desulfobulbia; order Desulfobulbales; family Desulfocapsaceae; genus Ww85. The sequence continues at coordinate 4,340 of JAHEMX010000145.1, forward strand.
AGGTTGGCCTTGGTGCCTCTGATTATCCCCAGGGCGCCCACGTTGGCCCCGACCCCGCGATAGTCCTTGAGAACGGTTTGACCTTTTTCATCGGTGATAAAAGCCCTGACGCCGCCGCGCTGGATCAGGTAGAGGTGGGTAACTTCAGACTCATTAAACGTAAAAAGCCGGGTACCTTTCGGGAAAAAATCGATTCTGCAGTGGCGGGCAAGATCATACAGCTGATCATCGGCCAGGTCTTTGAACGGCATTGTCTGTCTGAGAAAAGTGACAGCGACATCAGGAGCGACGGCGTGCACACTTCCGGCGGCAGAGGGAACCGGCGGGCCTATTCTGTTTCTGGGACTGTCTACCATGCCATACCTCTACAAGCACAACGAATTCACCACCATCATTTCACCGTCTTTCTATAACACACTATTTCAAAAAAAATAAAAAGCGGAATCCTCTTCCTGAGGATTCCGCTTTTTCCCTGTCGCAAACCGACAACGGGCTGCTGTTTCCGGTCCTGCCTTTACTGCTCGAGAGCTTTCTTACCGGCAATCAGATCGTCAACAACCGAAGGATCAGCCAGCGTTGAGGTATCTCCGAAATCTCCAAAATCATCGGCGGCAATCTTGCGCAGAATCCGGCGCATGATTTTGCCGCTCCGGGTCTTGGGCAGCCCGGGGGCGTACTGGATGATGTCGGGCGAGGCCATCGGTCCTATCTCGGTGCGCACGTGCACACGAAGCTCACCAAGCAGATCTGCTGTTTCTTCGCTATGAGCATTGAGGGTCACATAGGCATAAATAGCCTGCCCTTTTATCGGGTGCGGCATCCCGACTACGGCAGCCTCGGCGACATCGGGATGCGAAACCAGGGCCGACTCGATTTCCGCCGTCCCGAGACGATGCCCCGATACATTGATGACGTCGTCAAGGCGGCCCATGATCCAGAAATAGCCGTCCTCATCGCAGCGTGCGCCGTCACCGGCATCATAGTAGCCGGGAAATGCTTCAAAATAAGTTGAGCGATAGCGCTCCGGATCTCCATAGATGCCCCGAAGCATTCCGGGCCACGGCCGCCGGATGACCAGATGACCGCCTTCGTTGGTGCTTGCCAGCGCTCCTTCTTCGGTAAGAATTGCCGCATCAATCCCGGGCAGCGGCCTCGTTGCCGAACCCGGTTTCAATTCCGTCGCAAAGGGCAGCGGAGAAATCATGATACCGCCGGTCTCCGTCTGCCACCAGGTATCAACAATGGGAAGCCTGCCATGGCCGACATGAAGATGATACCACATCCATGCCTCCGGGTTGATCGGTTCACCGACAGAGCCGAGAATACGGAGCGATGATATATCACAGCGGCTCATGGGTTCGTTGCCAAAACGCATCAGGGCTCTGATTACCGTCGGCGCTGTATAAAAGATAGTGACCTTGAATTTTTCGACTATCCGCCAGAGTCGATCCGGTCCTGGATATGAAGGAACCCCTTCAAACATCAGTGTCGTGCCGCCGAGTCCGAGCGGCCCGTAAAGGGTATAGGTGTGTCCGGTAATCCAGCCGATATCAGCAGTGCACCAGTGGATATCCTCATCCTTCAGGTCGAAGACCCACTGGGTAGTATGGATTGCATAGGTGAGATACCCCCCCGTGGTATGCACAACACCTTTTGGCTTTCCGGTCGATCCCGAGGTATAGAGAATAAAGAGCATATCCTCAGCCTCCATGGGTGTAGGATCGCAGAAATCTTCAATATCGTCCCGGGCCATTTCCTCATGCCACCAGCAATCCCGACCCGGATGCATGGATACCTCATTTCCGGCACGTCGCACGACGAGACAATGGTCTATCGAGTCACATTCTTCAAGCGCTTCATCCCCATTCGGTTTCAGCGGTATCGTTTTGCCTGCGCGCTTGACCCCATCGGCGGTGACCAGGATACAGGCCTCACAATCCTGTATCCTGTTTTGCAGGCTGACTGCCGAAAAACCGGCAAAGACGACCGAGTGAATTGCCCCAATCCGGGCACAGGCCAGCAGAACAATGGCAAGTTCAGGAATCATCGGCAGGTAGACGGCAACCCGATCACCCTTGTTGACTCCTTTGGCTTTGAGGACATTGGCACACCGGCAGACCTCTCTGTGCAACTGCTGATAGGTATACGTACGGACTTCTTCTTCAGGCTCACCCTGCCAGATAATGGCTGTTTTATCCTGCCTGCCGCTGGCAAGGTGCCGGTCCAGGCAATTGTAGGAAACATTCAGAGTTGCGCCGGAAAACCAGCGCACTTCCGGCTTATGAAGATCCGCCTCGAGAACCGTGTCCCAGGTTTTGAACCAGCTCACCAGTTCTTCCGCACGATTAGCCCAATAAGCTTCAGGGTCTGCCATCGAATCGTTATAGGCGGCCAGGTAGGTTTCAGGACTGTCCACCCAGGCCTGCTTCTGTCCTTCAGAAGGCGGCTTAAAATGGCGTTTCTCGCTCAAAAGACTGGTTATCTTATCATCAACTCCACTCATCGCGGTCTCCCTATCTCGCTCAGCAATGATTTTCTTTGCCGGCACATCTGGACAAACGGCAGGAAACGGGCTCGGTTCTTTATTCCAGCTATCCGCGCAAGATGACCTCTCTTCAGCACTGTTTCAAAGGCATCATCCTTATCAAAATTTCTGATACAAAAACAAAACACATTTCATGCTTCTTTTCCAGCAAAAACTGAACCCGAAATTACTTGTAATAACTGCAAAAGAAGCCAACCCGTATAGTATACGAGTCGAGACCGCACACTTCTTAGGGAGCTTTATGATTTACCATCCTGCCGTACGCAAATCACAAAAGTGATACAGCAAAGCGGGTGGTATCCGCTCGCCTCGGCTGAGCATTGTTTATCATTGATGGGATTGTGCACGGCGTACAAACCGTACCCCTGTACTATTCTTACATTTTCCTGTATCTACATAATTTTATTTCAAATAGTTAGATATTCGATATAAAAATGTTCATGAAATTTTGAGGCTAAAGAGAACTACTCGGGGCAGCTCCTGCGGCCGGGCCATGAGGCTGCCGATGCGCCAGCCCTCAGAATCTCGGTCAGGTATATGATGGCAACATCCAACAGATAGGCCGGGTTCTGTTTCCAGCTTTGTGTGACACAACGAACATGCGCCGCGATACAAGCTGCTCGCTACATTTTTCGAGTGGTTTTAAAAGGAAATCATAAGGAACAACAAAAATAATGCTTTACAATTCCTTCTTGACTATTAAATTAAACACTGAAATTTATGGGGAGGAAACCATGGAAGAAGATATGAAGGACGAGCAGATAGAGGCAATATCGAAGTTACTTAAATCGATGTCACATCCAATCCGGCTCAAGATACTTTGCCTGTTGCAGGAACAGGAAATGTCTGTTGGAGATATCCGGGAGCAGGTCAAAACAACAAATGCCAATGTTTCACAGCACCTCAATATTCTTCGCAGCCAGGGAATCATAGATTTTCGAAAAGATGCCAATTTTATCTACAACCGGATTACCGACAAACGTATTCTTGAGCTGATCGAGAAAATGCGCTATCTGTTCTGTCCTGCCCATTAAACGGACGGACATTCAGTTCTGTCCCCAACCACGACCATCCAAGCAAATGGAGAAGAGGTTATGATTGTTACCGATTGGATTCACAGCATCGCCGGCTTCT
>JAHEMX010000644.1 GCA_024643445.1 Desulfobulbaceae bacterium
GAGTGAGCCAGGCATCTGAGAGATACGGTCAGCAGCGGAAACGTCCGACCGGGGTATGCTGGCCTGGAAATTATCTAAGGGATATCGACAGGCATGGCACTTTTTCTGGATATCGTTCTCATTGTTCTCCCGGTTTTCTTTATCATCGGCCTCGGCTTTTCGTTGAAGGATACCGGGCTTGTTGACCGCAGTTTTCTCTTTCAGTTGAACCGGCTTATTTATTACGTGGCCCTGCCGGCACTGCTTTTTTATAAAATTTCCACCGCCAATTTTTCGGCAAGTTTCAATCCTGCCCTGCTGGCAGGGATGATCCTTTCTGTTGTCATTGTCTTCGGCGTCAGCTATCTCTACAGCGTTTTCAGAAAATACCCGCCTGCCATGAGGGGCGCCTTCAGCCAGGGATCCTTCCGGGGTAATATGGCCTACATGGGGCTGCCTATCGTTTTCAACGCCTATGGTGAGAGCGGTTTTGCCGTTGCCGGTATTTTGCTTGGTTTCCTGGTCCCGGTCCTGAACTTTTTTGCCGTCCTCGCCCTTTTGCTGCCCCAGCAGCAGCGTGAGCAGAACATCGGATCATCGTTCTGGGCCTATCAGTTTGTCTTCAATCCGCTTATCGTTGCGTCATTTGTCGGTGTTATCTGGAGTTTTTTCAACATCCCCATGCCGCCCGTGCTCGATAAAGCACTGAGTATTTTGACCGGCATGTCGCTGCCGCTCGCCCTCATCGCGATCGGTGCCTCATTTTCTCCAAAGGCAATGCAGACGGAAATAGGAAAAGCATTGCTTGCCACCGGCATCAAGCTCATGTGGATGCCGCTGCTGACGGCCGTTATTTTGTTGTTGTTCGGGATAAAAGGGGAAGAACTGGCAATCGGTGTCATTTTTGCCGGAACGCCGACGGCGACTACTGCCTATATCATGGCCCAGCAGCTGAAATCCGATGCAGAACTCTCGGGATCAATCATTATGCTTTCAACCGTGCTGTCCATCATCTCCTATTCGGTTGCTCTGTATATCCTGAAGTCATTCGGACTCTAGGCTCCTGCGCCGACAACCAGACATACTTTTCTTCTCGGCGGTTTACCAGACTGCGACTGAGCGACAGTCTGAACGGGAAGGTTTGGACGGTCCTTCAGTCCATGATCAGGCGCGGGAGCCACATGGTCAGGGGCGGATAAAAGGTGATAATCAGAAGGTCTGCCAGCAGGATCAGAAGGAATGGAACAATCCTGCGGCTGATGGCGCCAATCTGCTCACCCGCGATGGCACCCGAGACGATCAGGCAGATACCAAGCGGAGGTGTCAGCATGCCGATGGCCAGGTTGGTTACCACGATCACCCCGAGTTGAATCAGATCGATTCCCAGGGACGGCGCGACGGAGACGATCATAGGCACCAGGAGAATGAGTGCCGCCGTTGTCTCGACGAAGGTGCCGGCAACAAGCAGGATCAGGTTGACGAGCAGCAGCAGGACGACCGGGTTTTCGGACAGGCTCAGGAGTCCGCCGGCGAGTCGGGCCGGGATGTCGTCAATGGCAGCGACCCAGCTGAAAATCGAGGCGGTGGTAATGATAAACATAACGATTGAAGCGATCAGTGAGCCTTCAACGAAGATGGTGACGAGGTCACTGATTTTGATCTGACGATAGACGAAAGCGCCCACGACCAGCGCGTAAAAGACCGCCACCGCAGCTGATTCCGTGGCGGTAAAAATTCCTCCGAGGATGCCTCCCAGGACTATTACCGGCGCTCCCAGGGCAAGCAGGGCCCGGATGAAACTCTGCCACAGTGATGTCCAGGAAAACGCTGCGGCTGCCCGGTAACCGGCTTTCATGGACAGAGCCGTGGCTACGCCGATCAGGGAGAAGCCGATCATGATGCCGGGCAGGATACCGGCGGCAAAGAGGCGGCCGATAGATGCACCGGTAAGAAAGCCGAAGATAATCATCGGGATCGACGGCGGGATGATAACCCCGATGGAACCGCCGGAGGCCTGGACTGCGGCGGCAAAATCACCGTCGTAGCCGGATTTTTTCATGGCCGGGATAAGCAGTGCACCCACCGCCGCCGTGTCTGCCGCCGCAGAGCCGGATATGCCGGCAAAAAACATGGCTGAGACGATAGTGACCGCAGCAAGTCCTCCCGGCAGCCAGCCCACCAGCGCATTGGCGAAATCGACAAGTCTTTTGCTGATGCCCCCTTTTTCCAT
>JAHEMX010000645.1 GCA_024643445.1 Desulfobulbaceae bacterium
CGCGAACATTTGCACCGAAGGATTTCATGGCCTCCAGCTGACAGGAATTGTCCGTTCCGTAGGTGGTTGGCTGTACGACGACAACCCGCTCAAGGTTAAGGCGGGCCTGCACGGAGCGATAACCGTTCACCCAGGCGTCCGGCGGCGTCATCAGGGCCGTCGGCGCCGAGGCGAATTGTCCATTATAAAAATGCATATGGGTGTCGCAACTCCCTTTCGGGGCAATCAGCCTCGGGCTCTTTTTTTCATCTGGTGCAGCCATTTCCCGTCCCTCCCCCTGTATCGGGTTCAATCAATATTATCCAGATCACCGGCGAACTCCATCGCACAATAGGGACCTCCCTGAAAGAGGCCCTCGGCCGGCGGTTCTTCGCCCTGCACGGCCTTGATGGCCGAAACAACCGCGGCCTGGTCGGCTACGTCCGTCGCGCCGCTCCGGGACACGGCCTTGTCCCGTTCCCGGGCCTGGCGCTGTGCTTCGAAAATTTCTTCTGCAAAGTCCTCAGAATTATCCCGGGGACGGTATCCCAGACGTTCTGCCGGCGCATTGTCCCACCAGCTGCGCTCGTTGCCGGATACCCCCCAGACGACCTCGTAATGAACTGACAGCGGCGCATCGAGACAAACCCGGGCAAGCTGCACCATATCCCGGTGGCTGAGCCAGCAGCTGAGCATTCGCACATTCAGCGGCCGGGGCTGAAACGAGCCGATCCGCATGCAGATAATGCTCATGCCGTGCTTGTCGGCATACAGTCGCGCCAGCGCCTCCCCGAACACCTTGGTGGCGGCGTAACGGCAATCCGGCCGCGGCGGATCATCGACCGTCAGTTTCCTCTCCCTCCGGTAATAACCGATAAGATGGTTGGTACTGGCGAAGACAAACCGCTTCACGCCGTGGCGCCGGGCGGCTTCAAAGGTGTTGAAGGCTCCGAGAATATTGCTCTTCAGAACCTCTTCCCAGGTTCCCTCCTCGGCCTTTCCCCCCAGGTGGATAACACCATCCACTCCGTCCATCAGCGCATCGACTTCATCGGGGTTATCGAGATTGGCAAGCATGATCTCCTCTCCGGGATTCGGTTCCCCGAAGGGCCTGCGGTGAGAAAGACGCATGATGGGGTAGACACCCCTGAATTCCTGGCGCAGCACCCGCCCGATAACACCATCGGCACCAGTCATCAAAACACGATTATACATGAGCAATCCCTGTCAATGGCGACCTCAAAAAAACCATAATATGATACGAGAATTACAAGTTAATGTCCCCGGCCAAACAGTTTTTTACCGGATCAACAGACCCTCCGCCTGAGCGGATGATGAGCCGTCACCTGGTGCCGGAAATTGCCAGCATCTGGCTCTTCCATCCGTCATGCAGTTCGACCAGCCGGTCCTCCAGGACATCCTTTTCAGGGTCGACCTGGTTTGCTTCCTCCTCAAACCAGGCAACCATCATCTTGATCCCGTCCTGCAATGAGATATCGCACCTGAAATCCGGAACAACGCTCCTGATCTTGGCATTGTCGAACAACCCCGGAAAGGTCTTTTCCAGGTACAGGTGTGAGAACAGCGAGGCATTGGCCGTGACCAGCAGCTCGGACGGGATATGGACGATAGCGGGTTCAATACCGATAACGCGGCCGAAGGCAAGATAAAGATCCTCCCAGCGACAACGCTCTTCGCTGCAGGCATGATAGACCTCTCCATAGGTTTGCGGGTTGCCCAGCACGCCGACAAAGGCCTTGGCCAGATCCGGCGCGAAGGTGAAACTCCACGGGGTCGAGCCGTCGCCGAACATGACGAGGGGCTTGCCCTTCCTGATCCGGTCAATGATGCCGTAATTCTGACGCAGCACCCCGACATTGGCGGCGCCCGGTCCGTAGGTCAGCGATGGACGGATGATGGTAAGCGGAAGGTTCTGTGAAGCAATCACCTCATGCAGGTACCTCTCGACCTGAGCCTTGTCCCAGGCATAAACGAAGGATGGATCGTCGTACAGTGACTCGGCGGATTCCACCGTCGGCACCGTGCTGTACGGGCGTTTATAGGCGGCAACGCTCGAGCAGATGACAATCTGCCCAACATTGTCTTTAAAGGCGGCGACCGTCGACCGGGCATCGGCCTCGTTGAAACAGATCATGTCGATGACCGCGTCAAATGATTCCTTGCGCATGCGCGACTCGAAACCGCCGCGGTCTGACCGGTCTCCA
>JAHEMX010000146.1 GCA_024643445.1 Desulfobulbaceae bacterium
GTCCTGTCTGGCCCAACACCCCCGCCGCTGCCTGCATGTAAGGAATCGAGGATGAGGCGAGACGGTCGCCTGCGACAAATTTGGCGGACACGATTCCCCAGCAGATCAGCACGATCACCGCCCCCAGAAAACAGAGCAGAATCCTGCGGCTGAAAACCTTTGTCCCGGGCCTGAGAAAACTCTGCTCAAAACCGACAAAAACAAGCAGCAGCGGCAGAACGGAGGACACAGGCGGTATGAAGCCTGCCCGGCTTCCGGCAGGCTCGGCAGGATTGCCCATGATTCCGGCGACAACGAGAACGACCAGACAGACCATCGTCAGCAAAGCCAGAGTGCCCTGGAGAAAAGCGGTCATTCTTGCGGGAAGCTGCTGCATCAGCACTACCAGAAAAAGCAGCAGCGATGAGAAGGAAAAATTGGGGAACCGATAGAAAAACACCTCATTGAAGACAAATCCGGCGCTCACCAGCATACCGGTTGAAGCAAACAGGGCCGTCCCCGTGATTGCAGAAAAGCCGAGCACCTGTCTGACACCCTGCCAACCCGCCATACTAGTACTATCTACCTGGCGGCCCCTGCCGGTCAGCCAGATCCCTGCTGCTATCAGGGAGGCTGACACAACAAGCATCGGAGTAAAAGCGGTCGGACCCAGTGCTGCGCCGTTACCGATCAAGGTAAGAACCTCCGGCGAGACCAGCCAGAAACACACTATGCCGCTTAAGACCACTACACCCATGCCTGCTCCTTTTCGACTCCGTTTATCTGATGAGTTCGGACGATTCGGCTTTATTCCACAAAAAACGTTCACTTCCAAAAGAGTCAGGTCCACCCGTCTTTTCCGAAGCCACCGGACATTTCCACCAGAGACGGCACGACACCGGACAAAAGACCTTTTCGCATCAGAGGCCATCTGCTACAATTCTGCTCTCAGGAACAGCAGCTTTATCCGATTTTCTCTGGAGGAACCTATGAGCTATACCGTTATCCCCCTGCTCACCGGCGTACGCAACCCGGACCAGGGAATAATGACCTATCAGCAGGGATATGGAACCAGGATATGGCTGCCGATCTGGTCATTTCTCGTCAGGGGAGCAAGCAGAAATATTCTCGTTGATACCGGACTTGACGAAAACGAACTGATCGTTCCGCCCGGATTTACCGAGGAAACTGGCCTGACGCCCGCGTCCCTGTCCGATTGCCTCAAGACGCACCATCTTGAACCGGATGATATACAGGTCGTTATCAACACCCATCTGCATGATGAACATTGCGGCAACAATGCACTCTTTTCCAGGGCCGTGTTTTACGCCCATCGCGATGAGATCGCCTTTTGCAGGAATCCGCATCCCCTGGATCATCGCTACGATGACTATTTTATCGAAGGTATTTCCTTTCAGGAACTTGACGGCGACCGGGAAATTTTGCCCGGACTGGCTGTTCTGCATATGCCGGGCCATACAGCCGGCACGCTGTCAGTAGAGATTGAAACAGGCCTGGGGAAAACTATCATTACCGGGTTCTGCTGCAACGGTCGGAACTTTCCGAAACACGGCCCCGCCATCTGCCCCGGGGTGCACATCGACGCCATCAAGGCCTGGGATTCAATACAGAAGGTCAAGCAGTCGGGAGCGCACATCATGCCGATGCATGAATTGCAGCTTGCCCCGGTTCCTGCCTGAACAACCGTTCTCAGAACGGCTGATGATGGTGTCTATTGCCTGGCGAAAAAGAAGCCTGTTGCCATGGCTTGCTCCCGCTTACGCTTCATCCTCAGCCACCGTATCTTCATCCTGAGCTCATCCGTCTGGTTCACCTGATCCCGGCAGGGTAATAAGAAAAGTACGGCGGTCATGAAAATCCGGTTCGCTTCCCGGATGCACAACGGCCCAGTAGCTCAGCGCACCGTCAACAGTTTCTATGACGCTGCTGACCCCGACCTCAATTGTGGCCGCATCGTCTATAACGGTGTTTAAACTAATGCTGCAGCTCAATGAAAGAAAATCATCTCCCGTTGCTACACGAAACAGCGGCTGACCAACGCTCCTATCCTCGCGCATTCCCTTCCGGTAATCGCTGAAATGATAAACATTCCAGGCACCACTCGGAGAAACGTTGACTTCGAGGTATCCGGATTCTCCTTTGCTCCCGATAAACAGTTCAAAACAGGTGTGTCGCCATAATTCATGAAGGCGGGGCGAGAAAGGAAGCGCTGCCGGGTGTTTGATATTTTTCAGCGTGCCATGGACGCGGTATTTGACCATGAGGGTATCAGCTTTTCTGGCAAGATAACCTGATACAGCTAACGTCTCTGTCAATTCCCCGGGCGTGCATGGCCTGAGCTGGAAGGTCGTTTCCACCGCCTGTCCGTTTCCAATCACCGGTGACCTCGCTTTTTCTTTTTACTGCTTTGTCTGCTGAAATCTACTCTGATGAAAATAGACTTTTTCCGACCAGCCGTCATCAGCAAAGGGAGCTGCTGAAAAATGTGCCGGGATGTTACCGGCAAACTAATTCTGGTAATTGACTCAAATAATGAATAAACTTAGCTGTACCCTTAACAAAATGGAAACGATTATTCCGAGTTAGAATCCACATGACTACGTAAGAGGTGACTATGAGACTTTTAACGAGATCTGATTTCGATGGTTTGGCGTGCGCCGCGCTTTTGGCCGAAAAGGGCATTATCGATTCATATAAATTTGTGCATCCAAAAGATGTTCAGGATGGCAAGGTCACGGTATCAAAAGATGACGTATTAGCCAATATCCCTTACGTTCCAGGGTGCGGCCTCTGGTTTGATCACCATGCAAGTGAGGACTCCCGCTTAAAAGGCCAGGAGAATAACTTCGAGGGCGATGCCAGGCCTGCGGACAGTGCAGCGCAGGTTATCTGGGATTACTACGGCGGCGCAGAAAGCTTCGGCGAGCGTTTTCTGCCCTTTCTTGAAGCGGTAAACAAATCAGACTCGGGAAACCTGACAAAAGATGACATCATGAATCCCCAGGGCTGGATTCTCCTGTCCTTCATCATGGACCCCAGGACGGGACTGGGAAGATTCGTGGATTACCGGATCAGCAACTACCAGTTGATGGCAGACATGTTTCAATACATCCGCACCAAGACAATCGACGAGATTTTTGCCATTCCGGACGTGCAGGAACGGGTGGAACGGTATAAAGAGCAGTCTGAGCTCTATGAGGAAATGCTCGGACGATGCTGCACCGTGCATGGAAACGTGATCTTTACCAAATTGTTGCATGAACCGATTGTCTATTCCGGCAACCGGTTCCTCGTCTATGCCGCTTACCCGAAGCAGAATATCGAAATCCGCATCATGTGGGCTAAAGACAAGAAAAAAGTCGTTTTTGCCGTCGGCAAAAGCATCCTCGATCGGTCAAGCAAAGTAGACGTCGGTGAACTGATGCTCAAACACGGCGGCGGCGGCCATACCGCTGTCGGGACATGCCAGGTACCAAGGGAGAACTGGGAAGCCGTCTTCGAGGACATCCTCAGCGCCTGCAAGGACCGATAACGGGGCCTGGCCTGGACACCACCATTTCCCGCTGCAAAAAAAGGCCTCTGATTTCCTTGTCGGAGGCCTTCTTGCCATAAGCAGATTCTTCCCGCTGTCCAGCGGCTCAGCGCGAAATGCTGCCCTTTGTTCTCTCTTCCACCCGGCTGCGGAAGATATCGAGAACTTTCAGATACAGTTCCTCACCGAGAACGGCGTCCTCAATACCGGCGTCTATATTCGGATTGTCGTTGATTTCAATGATAACCGCCTCTTTGCCCAGCTGTTTAAGATCAACGCCGTAGAGGCCGTTGCCTATCAGCCGTGCGCCCTTGATTGCCGTACGGATGACTACTTTCGGCACATGGGCAATGGGAAACGTTTCATATTTGCCATAGGTGTCACGCCCCTTTTTGTCTTTGCTGATGATCTGCCAGTGTTTCTTTGCCATGTGATACTTGCAGGCGAACAGGGGCCTTCCGTCAAGTATGCCGATACGCCAGTCATAATCGGTGGGCATGAACTCCTGCGCGATGACCAGGTCGGACTTTTTCAGCATTTTTTTGGCTTCTTCTATCAGGCGCTCCCGCTCCTTGACCATGATAACGCCCTGGGAAAAGGAGGAGTCAGGCTGTTTGAGAATGCATGGAAGACTGAATTCCGAGAGAAGCTGGGTTATGTTTTTGCTGTGCAGGACGAAGGTTCTTGGAATCGGGACCCTGTTGCGGGAGAGCAGTTCAGCCAGATAGACCTTGTTTGAACAGCGGAGGATGGAAACAGGATCATCAATGACCACCAATCCTTCTGCCGCACCCTTCCGGGCCATGCGATAGGTGTGGTGATCGACGTTGGTGGTCTCCCGTATGAACAGCGCATCAAACTCTGACAGACGGTTAGAGTCTTCCTTGGTGATAAGCTCGACGCCAAACCCCATGGATTCGGCGGCTTTTGTGAAAAGTTTGAGCGCTTTGGTATCGGACGGCGGCCGTTTTTCAGACGGATTCTGCAGGATGGCCAGATCCCAGCGAGACACGGTGCGCTTCGGAATAACGAGCTTTTTACCGGCAAAATAAGCGGAGGCAACCGATTCGGCAAACAGGCGGTCGGCCTCCGGAATATCCCGCACCGACAGGGGTGATATGTTCTGCAGGTGCCACTGGGTTGTAAAAGTGAAATCGGCCTGCAGAAAAGGCGCGGGAAAGGCTTTGAAAATTCCGTTGGTCAATGTATCGAAGCGTTTATCAACGGTCCTGCCGAAATAGATGTTGAGAGAAACCTTTTTTTCGGTCACACCGTTAAAGGCCTTGCGAAGCTGGTCCTCCAGGCTGTCCGAAACCAGCCTGATAATGCCCATAGACTTTATGTCCTGAATGGTGGTCGTACTGGGAATGGATTTATGGCTCCGGGCTTCGGCGAGCAGCGAGACGTAGTAACCGGTACTCTGGTAGCGGTACGACCGGCAGATGTTGAATACCTTTACCCCTTTCATGGCCGCAAAGGAACTATCGGTCAGATACTGTCTCGCGGCCACCGGTTCCACGCCGGTAAGCTTGAGGGGAAACTCTTCAGGATTTTCTATCACAACGAGTATGGACATCGTGATTTCCTTACTGAATTATTTTTTCTTGGTGATAATGAGCAGATTGGCATCAAACGACAAAGTGGCAAGCATGATTGCCGGAATCAGACGATTAAGCTTCACCTCATAATGCTGCTCGCTGCCCATCGGGTTGGCGAGGTACGGGTCGGCAATCATGGCGCTCCTGGTTTTAGCATCGTAACCCGAGAGAACCACAAAATGGGGCGTTGGCTCGCCATTAATATCATCAAAGAACAATCGGGCGTTTATATCGATCTCCCGGGCCGATCGATACAGGTAGGTACATGACAGACCGGTAATAATGGGAATTCCTTTTTTAAGAAACCCCCGTATCAGATCCATGGTCAGATCCGCCAGCAGTATTTTCCCGCCCATCTCAAGATATTCCAGGTAAGCATTGGTTACCACCTCTATTTTCGGATCCCGTTTGACCGTGGCCTGAAGCTTTAATTTTTCGGCCATCTCCCGGTCAGAAAGCGCAAACCAGGTCGGGTCGAAGACCTGCATGTCAAAGGTATAAAGTCTTGTGTCATACCCCCGGGAAAGGGCATGACAACCGAGCAGCACAGCCAGAGTGCCCCCCTCCTCAAGCATTTGGACTTCCTCGATAACCTGGGACAGGGACAGGTAATCATTATAATAGGCATATACAGACTGCAGGCAGGTCGGCCCGCAGGTGGTATCGTTGGGCTGCGGCAGAATTTCAAGAGGGAGGCGTTTTTCCATAATCACTATCAGTACTGTACCGTTAAAGCTCAAATGTCTGCTGGCTGAGAGGATATTTCCGTATTATCGGCGCCGCAATGGGGTCCGGCAGGACGACAATTACCGCACCGGGATAGAAACAATCTCGAATTACACCTGAAATCAGTTCGGCAGAGACCATCTTTTTACCTCCGCCAGCCATATCGGGTCCGGATAGTAAAAGGGTCCGCGGTCTTTCTTTGTGGAGAGTTTTAGGTCTTTCGTTTCCGGTACAGATGTATAATACATTTTTTCCCCAAACGCCAAGCCGGAAAAAAAGAGGAGGAAACAGACCGGATAAATAAGTTGTTTTTGCTCATTATCCGGCCCTGGTGCCATTCGGGACAGGGGTCTCAGGCATGGCGAGGCATGGCTTCACCTTGTCCGCGTAACCGATATCAAAAAGCATTCCTTGTGATATTTCACCTGCCATCTTCTTTTCAGGCAGATTAACGACAAAAAGAGCTTGTTTGTTTTCCAGTTCTTTCGGGTTTTCACGTTCCTGTTTTATGCCGGCGAGGATCGATCTGGTGTGATCACCGAAATCAACCGTCAATTTCATCAGTTTATTTGATTTTGCCACTTCACTGACTGTAAGGATAGTGCCGACTCTAATATCTAATTTTTCAAAATCCTCGAACGATATAAAATCTTTTAACGGAGCTGGCTGCATTCTTGAAACCTCGGGAAATGTCTTTGTTTTGTGCAAGACTGAATCCGCAGCACGAACTCTCCGGCTAAATAATGCTTGAGAGTTCCGTTAAAGCTGTTGGCCAAGGATTCCGCATCGTGTTATGGGTTAGCCCAAACGTTCCGGCAACAGTTTGTTCATTCACTTCTTCTGGGGTGCCGCGTTTCCAACAGGATATTGACCAGGCCTCAATCCCTTGCTGTTTCTCACTTGCTTGGCCGGCGAGCCGCTTCCACCCAGGCCTGACAAGCCTCATACTCGGCCCGGATAGGCCGTCTGCCAGATTCTGCCACCAGATCACTATAGACATTAACTTCCTGGTATTGCAGCCCCCAGTCCGCCAGCTCCATGCGCTGGGGAGGGGTAAGTTTTTTGTAGGCCTGAAGTTTCTCGCCGAAATAGGTAATAAACGGCGTTGGCGAAACAAAGAGAACCAGAGCCCATTTCTCAAGTTGGTTGTAATAGATTGTTTCGGCGATAATAGCATAGACGCCGAGCAGCACCCCGCAGCAAGCCACGGCTAAGAGTGCGATGAAAATGAGAATGAATTTACGGCGATTTTTGAATATGTCATCCGGCGGCTTGTGGAGAATATTGATTTTCATCATTGCTTAGCAAAACCTAACCATACAGTAATCAAACATGTCCCTGCCTATCCCGGCAGAAGGGAAGATGATAAAAAAATTGAGCCTGCCCGGCAGCATGACAAGACTACCTGCACCTGTAGGGCCAGATGCGTTTTGTCTGGGCCGGCACGCTGCTGCCGTTTTCCTTCAGGTAAGGCACCGGCACCCTTTTCTGATCCGGCGGCAGTTTTAGCAGGGATTGCGAGTCGTAGGGCGGGGAAAGGTGGAAAAAGGCGTTGGGGTCCATGTAGTAGCCGTCCTTCGGCGTAACTGCTGCTCCGTCGTTTGACCACTCCGGCAACCGGCTGTAGAGGATAGCGAAGTGCAGGGCGTCCCGGCGATTTTTTTTTGCCCATTTTGCCCGTATTAGACGTTTTGCCGACGGGATCCACCATTTTAACCTGCGCGCCGATGACAAGAGGCGACATCTCCTGCAGATGCGTATATTGGGAGTAGGTCCAAAAGGGCAGGCCGGTCTGCTCCGGGGAGTGGCGCAGCATCACTTCGATGCCCTTGGGAATGCCCTCATTGGCTAACGTGCCGACGACCATGCCGTCGGCCGCGGCAAGGATAGCGTTACCCCGCGGCTGCTGGATTTCTATGCCCTTGTGCAGGGCAGCGCCGCTGCGCTTGTCGCTGTAGTCTATAGCCCACTGTTCGGAGTCGATCTCGGGACAAACGCCGTTGTCGATGAATTCCGGCTGCAGGAAGGTTTCAATTACGCCGTGCGCCTGCTGCACCGCCTCATTCTCCAATCCTCCGCTTCCCTTATATTTGCCTACCATTTTACTGATTTCGTCATCTATCTGCTCGGAAGGCA
>JAHEMX010000147.1 GCA_024643445.1 Desulfobulbaceae bacterium
GGACCGCTTTCCCCCATTCTTTTGCAAAATAGAAAAAGCTGGAAACCAGTGCCCAAAAAACGACCAGGATCGCAAACGTAACGTCTTTCCAGAGGGTTACATTGTAGAGTCCGACCGGAACGGACAGCAGTAAAAGGCCGTAGCAGGGAACAAGCCAGCGAAGTTTCACTCCGGCCCTAAATGTGAAAAAAAATGTTCCTGCAATCAAGGAAGAAAGGAGAATAATCTGGATAATGGGCACAACAGCAATGTTGTTCCATAGAAATATATGGAAGAGATACCAGATTTCATTGAGCAGCGGATGGTTGTTGATCATCATCTCAGGGAACAGAGCCGACCGCCATATATTGAGAGAATCAACTGACATGACTCCGGGCCAGAAAGCCAGAAGCCAGTGGCCGTAGACACAGAGGGATCCGACAAAAAACAACCAGAAAAGCCAGCGGTGCTCGGCAGCAAAGATATTCTTAATCCCTCCATAGCGGATTACCGTTTCGACTGCTGACCATACCCCCCATGTGAGCAGCAGGGAGAACAGCATTTGGAAGCCGAGTTGAACGGGATGGATAAATCTTTTGAGTTCTCGGTTTGGCCTCTCAATCAGAATGCTCCCTGATTCCTGCTGCACCATTGGCAGCGTGCTGCGTGCAAATTTTGCCTCAAGAAAAACCGAGGATACTTGCGTTCCTGCTGGACTGTTGATGTGCAGCATGTCGATGGGATAGCGAGGCAAATCAAAGGAGACAGAGAAATTACCATTCTCATCGAGCAGCCAGAATTTCGCGTCTGTGGAGAGTATTTCCCAGTTTCTCCGATACAGATCACGAAGGGATTGCTGTCCGGCAACCGATAGGAGCGCAATTCCTGAGCGATTATTGGTGGCAAAGGTGAATTTGATACTCCGGCTGATCGGGAGATCAAGCTGTATCTCCGAATCGGCAGACTCGAGTAACCAGCCGGATCCCCTGATAAACCTGGTCTGCTTGAGTGCTGCGGCAGGAATGCTGACACCCCTGCCGTCAACTCTCAGTTCTGTCAGGACAACCTGACTGCCGCTGGATTCCGCGTTTTTTCCGGCAGCTTTACCGATGACAATCTGATGCGTTTCACTGACTCCACCACGGGTCGGTAAGAATTGGAACACCCGTTGCTCGTAATCGTTATAGCCGGCACCAGAATCCCACCGGACATCAACTATGGTATCACTGCTTTCAGCCCTGCCATTGATGACAAGACGCGCCGGCTCATACCAGCCGGATGTCAAGACGACCCAGGTGAGTACCAACAGGAAGAAGGCGACTAGCGTCGTTATTTTTCGGGAAAGTTTCAATTTTCCAGGCAGTAATGTCCAGTTGCTGTTTATTTGCCCATCATCAGATTATCAATCCTCTCACCAACGCGCTGAGCACTCTGTCCAAGGCCCAGGTAAAAATGATTCCCCCGGGAATCATTTTCCCACTGATTTGAGCCATCTTTTCTGGCGATGTTGAAGCCGGGTCCAAATAAAACAAAGTTCTCATCACGAGCTGCCGGCTCTGCCGCATATAAAACGGCCAGTTGATCCCAGCTTGGCCGGCCCAGAAAGGCATTATGCAACTGATAGCTCAGCCGGAGAGGATTGTTTTCAGCCAGCTCTTTCAGCCGTTTTCCGGTGATGATGTCCTTGCCCAGTTCAAATCCGGCAAAGACAATCCTGGTAGGCCACTGATCAACGACATACCGGCTGGACCTGGCATCCTGATAGAAATTCCACTCTCTTCCGGCAGGATACTTCCCTCCCATGCAGACCAGAAGCTTTACCTTCCGCCCTACCAGCTCCTTTCCGTTCAGCGCGCTGTATTCATCGGTCCCGGAACGAAGAAGATTATTGAGATTGGTCAGGTAGCCGACTGAAACAATGGTCACCGATTGGTCCGGCTGCGGGGCAAGCAGCCTGCGATACAGTGCTACCGCATCCTGGCCCGTTTGATCAAGCGCCTTTGCGGACAAGGCTACGGCCTGCGTATAGGCGGAATCATGCCTGACACTTCGCCCGGAAACCTTGCCGATGGGGATCTCCGGCCGCCCGAAATAGCTGTTCAGTATCGAAAGACAGGACACGCTGTATGGATCTCCGGAAGATACCATCATAGCCAGTATTTCGATGTTTCCTCTCGCCGCCAGACCATGCAGCACTGCCACGGCCCCCGCATCATCTGCGTCAGAGGAGATGTCCGTGTCCAGTATGATCTGCAGCGTTTCACCAGCCGTTGCACCATTTGCTGCGAGCAGCAGACAGAAGACCGTTATCAGGAAGCCTATTCTGCAAAACACCGGAGCTTTCATCACCGGCTCCCGCCAACACGTTTCAGCATTCGTTTCACCCGTTGCAGAATACCAGGGGCCGCAAGGGCTGAAGAAGGGTCCCGGTCAGGCACTTCCAGATACTCGCCAACACCGCACTCCTCCAGCCGGATCGTGACATCCAGCCTCTCACCAACCGTGCCCGTGGTCAGTGCGGGCAGAATCAATTGGGGATCATCTCCGGTAGAGAGATAGGCAGCCCTGTCCGTTCTGCCTATCCTCCTGATGGTTCCCGCTGCATAAAGGGCATTGAACTGTTCAGGACTTTCACAGCTATACCGCACCGTGCCGGAGTTCCGGTCGACAACCTTTATGGAATCCAGCATTATTACCCCCATCCTGACACTGGGATCAACCCGTATCCAGAAGGGAAAACCGGAAACGGTGATGGTGACGGTAATCTCAACCGGCTCGCCGCTTTTGAAATAGGCCCCTTCGAAGCCACTCGGGCTCAAGCCTTGTTCCTCTGCCCAATAATAGACCTGGATGAAATTATGGCGGTCATCATCTCCCGGGACAGGCGCGCGCTCCCGGGCCCTGAACCGTTCGATCTCCCGCTGCTGGAACCTCCTGCCGTTGTCTGCAACCAGCCTGTCCAGCCATTTGTCTACATAGGTCTTACTGGTATACGGCCGGGAGCTGATGTCCCGCAGCGCCCTGTCAAACTCCCGGGCAGCCTCGCTCCAGTCGGGCCATGATGCAGCGGTTTCGGCCCCACCCGCCTTCAGCCGGTCCAACTCGTCTGGATCCTGCTGCAGTTTCTGCAGACAGGCAACAACCTCATGGTCCTGGTCCTGGTCCACCACGTAGCTGTTTTTATTATGCACGATATACTCGTCATGCCCGGTAACCGCATAAACGATTGCCGTGCCACCGCAATGAAACATCTCGAGCGGCGGGCCAAACATTCCTTCAATAGAGCTCAGTTTTACCAGGACATCACAGGATCGGTAAATGGCCGGGGTCTGCTCAATCCCGACCCGGGAAAAGAGTCGATCAACTCCGTCAACCGATTGTACGTCGGACGAGGTCAGCAGCCAGATCTCCTCTATCCCGGCCTGCCGGCAGAGTGCGATTGATTTCGGCACATTTTTGTAGTGGACATCAACGGGGCCCTCAACAAGGGCCCGTAACCTCCCCCTGACCCGTGGTTCGACAGCGGGGCCGTCGCACCGGTACAGGTCCTTGCGAATACCGTTTCTGACCAGGTAGGCATTCCTGTTGTAGTTCTCATACAGGTAGTTCCTGATCCACTCCGCCTCGGTAATAACCGGAATATCAATGGTATAGGAGGATTCACGATAGTCCCTCACCAGCCCCATGTTTCTCAGGTCACTGTCAAGCGGATCCTCCGCCTTGATAAAACGGGATTCGATGGATTGAACGAAATAGACATAATGGCCGGCATGCACCCGGGATAATTGAAACACACTCTGCCACCAGGTTGGCAGAATGATGTCAAAACGTTCTTTTGCCGCTTCGGCCAGGCTCAGCCAGCGCAGCGCCGAGGCCCGGGGGTGCCAGCGGTAACGTGCCGCAGAAACCGGCTCTTCGGTAATGATCGAGACATCATGGCCAAGATCGAGCAGGCGCGTGCCATGCTCGTAAATGACATAGGTGCCGCCGGTAATATCGGGCAGACCTAAAAGAAAACCTATCTTCACGCTGTTCTCTCCCTGTCGTGCCTCACCTCGGCGGTCCGGACGGCCGCAAGATTTGATCGAGCGGGGCCACGTCCGGGCAAAAGCTCTTTTTTTCTGGTAGCCGACATGATTACTGTTTCCGTTCTTCGAGGTTTTTAAACACCCGGAGATGGCGCCGGTACCCGTCAAAATAGCGGTAATACCCGATGCCGAGGCGCCGCAAAATTATCGGGGGCCAGATCCCGCTCTCGAGGATTGTCCCGCTCCTGATCACCTTTATCAGGTTGTGAAGACGCTGTCGAACCGTAAAGGAGCCGTCCGTCTGGAAATCAGTGTACTCAAATATGCCGAAATTTTCCAAATGGTAAAGACTTTCAAACAGCGTAACTTCCCTTGCCTTCGGTTTGAAGACCATTCGCGCATGCCGGCGCGCGAACCATTCCGGCCGTGGCAGGCAGCAACCGGCGCGGAGATAGGCCCTGTTCTGTCTTGAGAAGGTATCCGCCATCACTGCCTGCAGGGGTTTGATTTTTTCCTGGTAAAGCCGGCGTTCTTCGGGAAGATCGAGCGTTGCTACCAGGATCTCGCTGTCCGCCCGGCCCGCCGCGACCGTTTCCTGCACCACCCGGCCATGGTCCTTCGGGAGTTCTTCGTATTGCGCCCTGGTAAAATAGCCATCGGCGCTCCCGTGACTTGCACCAAGCATCATTTCGAACAGGGAACGATTGTTGTTGTAGGCATGAAAAAAGGGTGTCAGGACAGGAGTGTCATCGAAGAGAAGTCCTTTTTTACGGTTGCTCTGGCTTTTGTTCGAGGCGATAAGCGATCCGAGATAAAACCCCTGGATACGGACCGTGCCACCAAACAGATGATACAGATTGTCCTGGATGCTTCCCTTCCAGCCCACATCAACGATGGTCAACCCGTTCTGCCGATAATCGAGGCCAAACGAGTCAAGATAGCTGATGAGATTATCCCGTTGCTGACTGCGCCGCTTCTCATAAACCGTCTGAAACAGTTTGGATTGTTTGAGCTTTACAAACTCAGGATGGTTCCGGAGATCTGAAAAACGGGTCTCATAATCAAGATTGCTCTTCAGGCAGATCCGTTTCGCCAGAGACTCTTCAAGGTTCAGGCTGAGAAGGAAATCGCGCAGAGAGATATCCCGGTAATGGTTGAAAATGCCGGCGAAATCCTCCTGGTCAAGAGGCCGCAAGGAAGCGAGATAGGTGGCTTTTCGCGAGACAAGGAGATAATGACCGGTAATGATCCTGGTCCCGAAAACCTCTTCCTGGAAACGCTCAAAACGTTGCTTGAGAAATTCCCCCTCCTTGGAGAAGAAAAAGACCTCCTCCGCCCCCTGCTCGGCAAGGTTGCGGAACAGCAGATACATAAAATACCAGAGACTGTATGCCATCTCGGCAAAGCACTCACTGCCCGCGCGCATCGCCTGGCTGAAGAGCAGATCAACCCGGGCCTGCGCCTCGATCTGCCCCGGCTGCCACTGTTCGTACTGTTTTTTTTGCTCAGGGTTCTGCAGGTGCATGGTCGCTATACCCTGCCGTGCGGCCATCTTGATATCCGAGTGCGGGTTATCCCCGATCATCAGCAGCCTGTCCGGGGGACAGTCCAGTTCCTCGCAGACTCTCTGGTAGAGTCGCCCCGATCCTTTTGCCATTCCGCAGTCTGCTGAAACAAAGACCTGGTCGAACAACCCGGTAAGCCCCTGTTCATCGAGCATCGGGGTAAAAGACGAGGACGGCAGATAAAAATCAGAGATCAGTATAGTTTTGACGCCCGCCTCCTTAAGGGAAGCCAACAGATCAACCACCGGCCTGCAAGGCCGCTGCACACTGGTTTCAACCCTGAGCTCGAGATCAAGCATGAGCTGGGTAAAACGCTCACTGCTGAAACGGGGCAAGAGGCCGGGTTTCTCCTTTCTCAACCTTTCAAGATAGCGGGGCGCAAATGCAGGAAGATAAAACTCCAGCTCGCCGCCGTCATCCCTGCTCTCTTCACAGAGCTCTTTTTCAAGCTTCTGCCTGATGGCATAAAGCGTTTCGGCAGGGAGGTTGTTCGAGATGACCATACTGAGCAGCCGGGCGGCCAGCTGCTTGGTGAATTCCGGCGCGACATCCCGTACTACCAGCGTGTCAAAATAATCAAAGCAGACAATCAGCCCTTCAACACGAGAGGCCCTGTCCAGCAGATATCTTTCTACCAGCTCCGTTTTGGTATGGCCGATTATCCAGGAATCCATCAGGCGGGGGAATCTGTCTTTAAGGGGGAGATCGCCACCTTCTCGAGCGGGTTGTTAAACATTCCGTGCACCGAAACGCCGGGTGTAATGGCGGCAAAGGAGACGATATTGTGCGCCCAGCACTGAACAAGGTGGACCAGGGGGTCCGTTCCTTCACCAATCCCCAGGGTCAGCGTATAGGTTTCCGGATACACCTCCGGCCAGACAAAATGGTAACTGACCAGGCTGTAGCCCTCCGCGAGGGAAAAGACGGCATTGTCGAGACAGAGACTGTTTTCTCCGAAGATGGCATTGCCAACCCTGTCCTTGATGGTGTAACCGAAAATAATACTATCTTTTTCCTTGATTGACTGGACGATCATTCTAACCGTTATGGATTCACCTTTTTTTACCGTGGTCAAACCGATGCCGTCCTTGGTTACCGACGCGCGAACGATCTTGATTTCCCTGACCCCGCCTATATCCTCTTCATCGATGCTGATCCATGCATCAAAATCGGCTACCACACGCTTTACGCCAGCTACCACCTTTTCCGGCAGGGCCTGGTGCACTGATAAGCGTTTCCGGTCTCTCTCAATGGTACTGTGCACCAGTTTGGTATACTTGGAAACTCCTTCAGACGGCTGACCCGAAAAGACAACACGTCCCTCATCAAGAACAATCACCCGGTTGCACATGTTGGTGATCGTGTGCATGTCATGGCTGACCAGCAGAATGGTACTGGCCTGCATGACCTTTTTCATGTGCTGGATACACTTCTGCTGGAAAAAGATATCTCCGACGGCAAGCGCCTCATCAATAATGAGAATTTCAGGCTCAACGCTAATCGCGGTGGCAAAGGCCAGGCGGACATACATGCCGCTTGAATAGGTCTTGACCGGGCGGTCAATAAATTCACCGATATCGGCAAAATCAGCGATCCGGGGAAAACGCTCATCGGTCTCCTTGGCGGTGAAGCCGAGGATGGCGGCATTAAGGTAGACGTTTTCCCGCCCGGTAAACTCGGGATTGAAACCAGCACCGAGTTCAAGCAGGGCGGAAATCCTGCCGTTCACCTGCAGCTCTCCTGACGTCGGCTGCAGGACACCGCAGAGAATCTGCAGCAGGGTTGATTTACCGCTACCGTTTCTGCCGATGATGCCGACCGATTCACCCTTTTCTATGGAAAACGATACATCCTCCAGGGCCAGAAACGGTTTGTGATACTGCTTCCTGAACGGATGAAAGGTCTCTTTGATCCGGTCTGAATTACGTTTGTAAAGACGGTACGACTTGGAAATAGACGCGAGGGTTATCGCAGTTTCAGCAGATTGCATTGACAAACCTCTTAAAGGACATCGGCAAAATGCGGTTTCAGTCGCCTGAACACCCAGCCGCCGGTCAGCAATGTCAGTATTGCCACAAACCAGAAATAAAGCGTATAGGCACCATGCTCCCAGAACGGCACGAAGTAGATAAAGGAATCCCGATAGCCCTGGATGATATAATAGACCGGGTTCAGCTTAAGCCAGAACTGAATACGTTCCGGCATGATTGTCAGGTCCCAGAAAATCGGCGAGGCCCAGAATCCCACCTGCACAAGAACAGGGACCAGCTGCCCGACATCGCGGGCATACACGTTTACCGAGGAGAAAAGCCAGCCGAACCCGCTGGCCAGCACGACCAGACAGACCAGGTAGTAAATGACCTGAAAGTAGTAGATACTCAACGGCATGCGGTGAAACAAGATAAGAATCATGATCAGGA
>JAHEMX010000646.1 GCA_024643445.1 Desulfobulbaceae bacterium
CCTTGTTCCTGCATAATACACTCCTTGTATTTAAGGGGTTGGTGTTTTCAACAATTCAGCTGAGTGGAGGTTGAACCCAGATGAACTGCTTGTTGAAACTGCGGACATCATTGTATCGGGAAATTTCTGATGAATGAAATCCCGTGTGCTACCTCTATTGTTTCTGTTTGAACCGGTAAACGCTTCACCGCGCGATGCGGGGCAAGACCGCGTGTCAAAAAGGCTCTTGCCTGATACCGTCTTAGCGATACGGGTATCGTAAAAAAAATCTGGTTTATTTTTAGTACCAGCGGAAACGCGTTAAAACCAGCACATCAAGTCTAAGAACGAGTTGGCTGTTAGACTGGTCAAACCACGAGTATCGCGCGCATGATTTGTAGCTCGTTTTATCTGGTATGTCAAATGGTTTTAAAATCGGAATGTATCGGGAAAAAGGTTTTCAGCTCAAATTTTACGACTGCACTTACTACCTGAATTTTTCTGCCTGAACAACCAAAAAAAAATAGTCTAACGGTAGCAGGGAGACGAAAAAACAATAAGGCTGGTGCACGCCACTTCCGTTCTTTCTTTTGATGGATATCGGTAAGATACTGTCATGCCTTCAGATTTGAACATGCCGGGAAATTCTCTGGTCGCCGATATGTTGCGTTATAAGGTGCTGATAGTGCGATGACGTTACTGATCTCACGGAGCAAGGAAACAATGCCTTGCCGGCGGTTTTTCAACCCCTGTCGTCTCGTCTGCTTCAATGCCTGATTAATATTGAAGAAAAGGATCAAATGATTTGAAGAGTAAAAGCGCTCTTTAGCTGGTATACTGTCGGGTGCCTGTTGTACGTTATGTGCGATACGATGACCGGTGAAGCTAAACGTGAAAACTTTGTGTATGCGCACCAAAATAGCTTGACATTCATCCTGTGACGTGACATTTTGGTCTGGTCTTACCAGTGTGGAATTGATAATGGTTGATCGAGGGGTTCAACGTGGTGTTTCCTGCTCAGGAGCCATATGGCTGACGTTGAATTACGCTCAAAATACAATACATCAGTGAAAACGGAGGAGAGATGGCAAAGTTTCTAGAATTTCAGGGAAAAAGTTATTTCAAACAAGCTGGCATTCCTATCCCTGAAGGCGATGTGGCCAAGACCCCGGAAGAGGCCGTTGCGATTGCAAAAAAAATCGGCAGACCGGTTGTTGTCAAGGCTCAGGTTCTCGCCGGCGGGCGCGGTAAAGCAGGAGGCGTCAAACTTGTCTCGACGCCTGAAGAGGCCGGCAAGGCAGCCGAACAAATCCTTGGTATGGATATCAAGGGACTGACGGTCAAGCAGGTTCTTGTAGAAGAGCAGCTTGCCATCGCCCAGGAATTCTATGCCGGATTGATCATCAACTCGGCCCAGGATGTGCGAGGTCCTGTCCTGATGTTCAGCCCGGAAGGCGGCATGGATATCGAATCGGTGCCCGCAGATAAAATCGCCACGCTCAATGTTGACGTCATTAAGGGACTGATGATACACGACACGCTTGACATGTGTGTATCGATGGGAGTCCAGGGTGGTGCTCTGCGGCCGCTGGCAGATGTGATTCTCAAGCTCTACAATGCCTTTCGCAAGAACGACTGCCGGACACTTGAGATTAACCCACTGGTCCTGACCAAGGAAGGCAAGGTCTATGCTGCCGACTGCCGTATGGAGGCCGACGACCAGGCTGTTTTCAGACATCCCGAATTCGGCATCAAGATCGGCCGTGAATTCCTGAAGGAACCGACTGAGCTCGACCTGATGGGCTGGTCTTACGAGGCGAGTGATTTCCGCGGTACCAGCTATATCGCCGAGATGGCATCACCTGCAGAAGTCGCCCAGGGCGGTTATGTCGGTTATCACGGCATCGGCGGCGGTGCGGCCATGCTTGGCATGGACGCGCTGAACAAGGTGGGTCTCAAGGTAGCGGATTATGCCGACACGAGCGGTAACCCGACGGCCTCAAAGGTCTACCGTACCGTCAAGCTGATCATGTCCCAGCCGGGCATTGAAGGTTATTTCCTGTCGGGTTTCATGATGGCCAACCAGGAACAGTGGCACCACGCCCATGGCATCGTCAAGGCGCTCAGGGAAGAGTTGCCGAAACGTCCGGGTTTCCCGGTAGTTCTGCTGCTCTGCGGCAACAAGGAAAAGGAATCCCAGGAGATCCTCAAGAAAGGCCTT
>JAHEMX010000647.1 GCA_024643445.1 Desulfobulbaceae bacterium
CGTCAAGGATTATGAGGATATGAAGAAGACGCGGGAATCAAAAAGCTAGCCGATCTATCGGTTCATTAAGCACAAAAGGGTCGCGGAGCTTCTCCGGCGGCCCTTTTTTATAGGTTGTTTCCCGCCAGGTCAAGCATGCGGGCTGGCGAAAGAGCCGCACAGCGCTCCCCGGGGCGAAACGCTTTTTTCTTAGCTGTCCCGGATTATTATGCTATTCTGGGCTTCGGTCATGTCTGGAGAGACCGGCAATAAAAACAGCTACGAAGGCACACCCGAAACTACCGAGCCTTATGCAAAATAATCTTCTCGCCCAACCCCTGTATTATACTCAAAATTTTATCTTCGAAATAGTGCGCATATGCACCCCGGGGGCACTTCTTTCAGGGCGTCTGGCGGTAAGATTTTCCGCCTGCCTTGATTTTGAGCGAAAGCCCTCGTTTGGCAAGAGGCTTCGGCTTCACTCCTTGGCAATGCTGTAACTGTTATGAACAACAGGGCGCTGTCCGACAGCTATATCGCAAATCTCCTGGCCGATCTGGAAACAGAGGAGCACTATGTTTTCCTGGACACATCCAAGCCGGACGAGATGAACTCGCAATCGCTGCTTTTCACCAAACCGCGGCATCATATCCGTTATCGCTTCGGGCAGGATCGAGCCGCTTTCTACCGGGAGATACAGAACTGTCTCGAAAAAGGGTACTATTGTGCCGGCTGGTTTGCCTATGAGTTCCTGCATGATGAGTCGCCTGGCCGGGCGGCAGCCCCAGCCCGCCTCCCGGGTGCACCAGGCGCCGAGTTCGGTGTGTACGAACCACCTGAACGGCTCAGTCAAGGTGATGATCATGGCGAACCTGCAGGTTCCGGCGTCATTCATGGTCCCGAAGGTACCTATCAACTGCAGAACCTGCAGCCGAACATGGAGCGGGATGAGTATTGCCGGGCCATCGGCACGATACTCAACTACATCGCTGCCGGAGACACCTATCAGGTAAATTACACCTTCAAACTGCATTTCGATTTCACCGGTTCCGTGGCCGCGTTTTACCGCGATCTGCGCCGCAGTCAGCCGGTTCCTTATGGCTGCTGTATCAGGAATAAAGAGAGCTATATTCTTTCTTTTTCTCCGGAACTTTTTTTCCGGGCGGAGGGCGGGAAGATCATCGCCAGGCCGATGAAAGGCACCATTGCGCGGGGGCGGACCGGTGAAGAGGATCTTGCAAATGCAACCATCCTGCACGGCGATGTGAAGAACAGAAGTGAAAATGTGATGATCGTCGACCTGCTGCGCAATGATCTGTCCCGGCTTGCAGAGGCAACCGGCGGCGGCAGCGTGCGCGTCTCTTCCCTGTTTGATATCGAGCAATACCAGTCGGTATTGCAGATGACGTCAACGGTGGTGGCCACGCGAACAGGCACAAAAGAGCTGACCGCGGAGCAGATCATCGAGGCCATCTTCCCGTGCGGCTCGGTAACCGGGGCACCCAAAATCAGGACCATGGAAATCATAAATGAACTGGAAAAAGAACCCCGCGGCGTCTATACCGGTGCCGTCGGCTACTTTTCCCCTGACGGTTCGGCGATCTTCAATGTGCCGATACGCACGGTTGTCCTTACCGGAAAATCGGGGGAGATGGGGATCGGCTCCGGTATCGTGGCTGATTCATCGCCGGAGTCAGAGTGGCAGGAATGTTTGCTGAAATCAAAATTTCTCACCGACCCGATGCCGAATTTCGAGCTGATCGAAACACTTCTTTACAATCCCCGTCAGCAGGGGTTTTTGCTGCTTGACGAACATCTGCAGCGACTGACCTCTTCTGCCGACTATTTCTCTTTTGCCTGCGACCGCGAGCGTGTGCGCAGCCGGCTCGCCTCATTTGCCGGAGCGTTGCCTGACAGCAGCTGCCACCGGGTCAGGCTGTGTCTTTCACGTGCGGGGGAGATGCGGTTGAGCAGCAGCGAGTGCGGGGAGCCGGAACAGCTGGAACTCCCCCTCCCGTCGCACCCCCTTCATGGCCGGCCGGGCCTGATCGATTTCTCCGATGTATCCATGGAAACGTCCGGTCCCTGGGTCTTTCATAAAACAACCCGGCGGGAGATCTACGACCGGGCCTATGACAAGGCCCGCAGTGAAGGTCTGTTCGATGTTGTATTCAGCAATGAGAGAGGTGAAATTACCGAAGGCTGTATCAGCAACATCTTT
>JAHEMX010000148.1 GCA_024643445.1 Desulfobulbaceae bacterium
GACTCAAGACGACAAGCTGGTGACCGCAGACCGGGCAGAACCGTGAATCGGCTGCAATGGAGTTCCGGCAATCAGGGCAGGCAGTGGTTGTACTTTGCACGGTCGACCCGCCGGCAGCAGATACGGCTGACGGTGCGGCAAACATGGCCGGCATCATCATGCCGATGCCCATACCGAGACCGGCTCCCGCCTCGGACTGATTCTCTGCCGCCTTCTCCATGGCCATGGCAGCTTTCATCCTGACAAATTTATCCATATCTCCTATGACTTTGAGACGAGACTGGTCATCAATGGCCTTCTGAACCTCCTCGGGCGGAGTGATCGAGGTGATATACAGGTGACTCAGCCGCAAACCGAAATGGGCAAAATCGAGCGTCAGCCGTTTCTGCAGATCGACGGAGAGCTCATCAAATTGCCCAGGCAGGTTCAAAATGGTGTCCAGACTCTCGCCAAGATAATCATTAAAGCGCGAGATGATAACCCGTTTCAGATAGCTGGAGACCTCGTCGGTACTGATCGCGGCCATCGTACCGACGAGCGAATTAATAAAGAGAACTGGCTGGACAACCTGGATATTGTAGATGCCGTGCGCCCGGATCCGGATCAGGCCGAGTTCAGAATCCCTGAAGGCAACCGGGTCACTCGTTCCCCACTTGAGGTTGGTAAAATACTTCATGTTCACCATGTATACCTCGGCACGCAGCGGGCTGTCACCGCGCCACGGAACAGAGAGGATTTTGGTGATAATGGGCAGGTTGCCCGTCTTCAGGGTATGCCGGCCGGGAGCAAACGCGTCCCGTGCCTTTCCCTTGTAATACAGGACTGCAGCCTGGCTGTCCCGCACCGTGAGTTGTGCACCGAATTTAATCTCTCCTGAACCCGATTCCGGTAGCCGGTGCACGAGTTCCTGCCCGGTTTCGTCAAACCATTCAATATTTTCAAGAAATATTCCGCCAGTGAATCTGTTCATTCCAACCTCCAAAGATTTTCATTCTCGCCGGACTTCTTTCAGATGCGGTTAACACCCTGAACCTTATACAAAATGAAATTTTTTACTCAAAATCAAGACATGCAAAAATTTTCCCCGAGGAGCATACCTACTATCCCGAGGATAAACGGTAGAGCATAACGCCGAATTTAAGCGAAAAGACGATTTTGCAAGAGGCTCTCCCGAAAGGCATTCTAAAATACCGCCATCGTTTGCAGTTACCGGATAATTCATTATAGTATAGCAGAATATTGCACAACTGAAAAACAACAGGAATACCATATGGACTTTAAAGAGTATTGGGACGTTGAAACAGCCTTAAGAATCGTTCAGAACAAAACGGTAGACTCGAAGCTCTGGGCGGAAGCAGTCGAATGGCTGCTTCTCTATGGGCCGCCGGAAATCGTCTCGGTTCTGCTGCAGGCATCGGGGCATGCTGCCGAGCAGTGTTTTCCGGATCTGCAGGCCGCTCAATTCACCAACGACGGCATACCCTGTTACGACATCTCACAACTCGCCGGATCTCTTGGCATCTCGGAAGATGACGTTCGCAAAATCCTCAGCCGGAAGGCAGCCAGCGATCATAAGACTCATTTCTATGGTACTGGCGGGTCATCCACTGTTCATTAAACCCCGGACCTTCATCCTAGCCAAAAGTCCCGGAATCAGCACCATTTTCATCCTCAGGATGGAGGTCGTACAGCGTTTCATCCACTGCTGGTCTGGTCGTCTTCGACACTATCTTTTTTTTCATACTGTCAAAAGAAAAGTCATCCCCCTCGAGAAGTTCCCCCATGTCCTTCTCGATCTGTTCCGGATCTTCACCTCTTTCCATCCGGGAAATGGCTTCCTCCATATTGTCACCGAGGTTAATACCGGTCCTGTC
This sequence comes from Desulfobulbaceae bacterium, assembly GCA_024643445.1. Lineage (GTDB taxonomy): Bacteria > Desulfobacterota > Desulfobulbia > Desulfobulbales > Desulfocapsaceae > Ww85. The sequence goes on from JAHEMX010000148.1 coordinate 1,875, forward strand.
TGTGAATTTGCGCATCAGCGCGGCCATCTGCTGAGGATTGTCCTCGTTGATGGTTGCTGATTCGCGCATCAGGGCATCGAGCGCCTGTTCCATTTTACTCTCATCAAGCCCATCCAGCTGAGTATCTTCCTCACTCGCCTTGCCGATGGTGGCGAACAGCGACACCTGTCGCTGAAGCCGGGCGCGATTACAGCGTGGACAGGCCGGCCTGGTTTCGGTGTCAATCTTCCTCGCGTAAAAGCTGAAAATAGTATTGCAGTCCTGGCAGTAAAACTCGTAAATCGGCATCGTCTGCTTTTCCTTTGCTGGTTATTTCTTATGGTCGCCTTGCATGACAAGCTTATAAATGGCAGGCAGCCTTATCAGTGATAATTAAGCACCGCCTCAATCTCTTCCCGACTCACCTGATCGGTGATAACCACCTCTCCGACACGTTTCGGCAATACGTAGGAGGTTTTGCCGGAAATACGCTTTTTATCCGTCAGAAGATAGGATTTGATCAAAGACCGGTCAAGCTCCGACGGTATCTCGGCGGGTAATTGATATTGCCGCAACAGTGAGAGCATCGCATCGAGCTGCTCCTGTTCAAGGAGAGATCTCATCAGCGCAATACGGGCGGCGGCCACCATGCCGATGGAAACGGCAAAACCGTGCAGAATAGAAAAAGATGAGGCCGCCTCAACACTATGGCCGATGGTATGGCCAAAATTCAGAATCCGCCTGACACTTGACTCCTGTTCATCCGCCGCTACGACCTCGGCCTTGATCCGGCAGCTGACGTATATCAGTTGGGTGAGCGTCGCCGGCTCAAGGGCCATGATGGCTTTAAATTCATCCCGCAGGAAGTTGAAATAATTCTCATCTCTGATGATACCGTGTTTGATCACCTCGGCCATACCATTGAGATATTGTACTTGCGGCAGGCTGCCAAGTACCAATGGATCGATGTAGACGGCGAGCGGCTGATAAAAGGCACCGAAAAGATTTTTCCCCTCGGGAATATCAACTCCGGTTTTACCGCCAACGGAGCTGTCCACCTGGGCCAGAAGCGTTGTGGGTATCTGGATAAACGGTATGCCGCGCATATAACAGGAAGCAAGAAATCCGGCGATATCCCCGCTTACCCCTCCGCCAAGGGCAAGAATCATGCTTTTCCGGTCAAGTCCAAGCCTGGCGGCACCACTGGCAAGCGCTGCCACGGTAGTCAGGTTCTTATTTGCCTCCCCATGAACAAAACTGAGCAGGTCGCCGGCAAGTCCCTGTTCACGCAGCATCTGCAGCAGACGTCTGCCATAGAGCCGGGCCACGGTATCATCGGCCACAATGCAATAGCGGCTGGCCGGATAATCGGCGGCAAGGATCCCTGCTAATCGTTCAAAACAGCCGTGTTCTATGGTGATCTGATAACTTCTCTGGCCGAGGCCTACCGATAATACTGACATGTTGTCTCCTTCCTGCTTGTGTATCGTCAGGCAGCATGATGGTTGCCCGGGCTGATTGCGTGATCAATAGAAAATAAAGGATTATGGAGCAAAAAAAAAGGAGATACCGCCAAAAGGCGGCATCTCCTTTCAGAGACGTGCTAAAAGTCTTTGTTACATGGCCTGGCCGGAGGCGGCACCCTGCATCTTGACTTCAACTTTCTCGGTAAGACCCTCGTAGTATGCACGCAGGTGGGTAAGGACCTCGTCTCGGCCGAAATGGTCAACGACCTCGGCTCCCTCGGAGAGTGCCTTGCGAAGCTTGGTGCCTGAAAGAATAACGCGGGACTCTTTCTTGTGGTTACAGGTACGCAGGGAAGCCATACCGTCACACTCGTAGCAATAGAAGGTCCAGTCGATTTTCATCGGCTTGCAGAGCAGGTCTTTGGCGTCGTCGCCGGTAACGGGAATGCGGTCAAAGATTTCCTGGGCCTCGAACAGACTGTAGAAATCGCCAACACCGGCATGATCGCGGCCGATCAGCATATTGTTGACGCCGTAGTTCTGGCGGAAGGTGGCATGCAGCAGACCTTCGCGGGGACCGGCATAACGCATATCCAGCGGATAACCGGCAGAGTAGACGTTTTCCTTGACGAAATAGTTTTCGATGAGAATGTCAATAGCCTTGATACGAACCTTTGCAGGAATGTCGCCAGGCTTCAGGTTACCGATCAAAGAGTGAATCAGAACGCCATCACATACCTCGACGGCGATCTTGGCAAGATACTCGTGGGAACGATGCATCGGGTTGCGCAGCTGAAGTGCGGCAACGTTGGCCCAGCCGCGCTCTTCAAACATTGCACGGGTTTGCGCAGGACGCATGTAGATTCCCGGGTACTCTTTCGGGTACTCGCCTTCAGAGAGTACTTTGACAGGGCCGGCGAGGTTGAATTCTTTCTGGGCCATAACCATGATGACGCCCGGATGATCTTTAGGAGCGATTTCCCAGAATTTTCCACCGACAGACTCGTCGCCTTCGCCCATGAATACTTTTTCGCATTCCCAGCGTTTATCGGCTTCGGTCATCTCGTATTTTTCTTCAACCTTCATGGTAGCGAAGGTCTCACCTTTTCTTACCAGAGCAATCTCGCTTCCGACGGCTATTCCTGCTGCTTCAGCGGCAGTAACGTCGAGAGTGATCGGAACGGGCCAGAAGGTTCCATCGGCCATCTGAAAATTGTCACAAACGCCTTTCCAGTCCGCCTTTTTCATGAAACCGGTCAGCGGGCTGAATCCACCGATACCCATCATGATGAGATCGCCTTTAGCGCGGGCGGAAATCTCGATCTGTTTGAGGCCGGCAGCTTTTTTCAGTTCTGCGTCGCGTTTTGCGCCTTCCAGCAAGGCACACACCAAACCTTTACCACCGTGCGGTGCAACTAATTTTGCCATAATGTCCCTCTTTTCAATGAGAATAAATGACGCCGTTCCAGAGTAGCGAAACGGCAACGATCATACAAACCTTCCATCTATAAGCAGTCAATCAAACTGAACCACTATTCATTTATGAAGGCTTATATATAAAGGAGCAGGATAAAAAGTCAAGTCAAAATAAATATTCAAGGGTGACCTGAATGATCGGCTTAGTCTTTAGATATCAAGGACTGCGAGAAATTTTTCCGCAGTCATATAATTGATATCCCGAGGATAAAATTTCGAGCATAAGGCGGAGGTCGGGCGAAAAGAGTCTTATTCAAACCACCCTCAAGATTTCCCTTCACCCCCGAAACAGACGGAGACGTAAGGAATTACTGACGACTGAGACTGAACTCAGCGCCATTGCAGCGCCGGCAAGCATCGGGCTCAGTCCGGGTCCTCCGAAAATAACGAGCAGGCCGGCGGCAACCGGAATGCCGACGATATTGTAGCCAAAGGCCCAGAACAGATTCTGCCTGATATTTTTCATCACCGCCCTGGACAGAGAAAGTGCCGTGAGTACACCGTCCAGGTTACTCCGCATGATGACGATATCGCCGGATTCGATGGCGATATCGGTTCCCGTGCCCATGGCTATACCGACATCGGCCTGGGCGAGCGCCGGCGCGTCATTAATGCCGTCACCGACCATGGCAACGAGAGCTCCCTCTGCCTGGAGTTCGGCAATCCGGCTACGCTTTTCGTCAGGCAGCACCCTGGCTATGATATGTTTAATTCCAGCCTTGTCCGCTATCGCCTGCGCCGTCGCCTGATGATCCCCGGTGAGCATGACGACCTGCACCCCCATACGCTCCAGTTCCGTGACCGTTGCCGGAACTTCGGCCTTCAGTTGGTCGGCGATAGCAATAAGGGCAGCAAATTGTCCATCAACAGCAAGAAAGAGAACACTCTTCCCTTCCCTGGAATACGCATCGACAGAGCCTGCTTCCTCCGGGATGACTACCCCCTGTTCCTCGAACAGGCGCGTATTGCCGATCAGGATAGTGAGGTTGTTGATTTCCCCGCTGATGCCGCCGCCCGGATAGAGCGTGAAGTTATCGGGTTGCTGCAGCTCGTGCCCTTGTTTTTCTGCATACCTGACGATGGCATCGCCGAGAGGATGCTGTGACACCTGTTCAAGGGAGCCGGCCAGTTGCAGAAATTCTCCTTCATTTTTCTTATCCCGCGAAAAAAAATCGGTCACCACCGGTTTGCCATGGGTCAGCGTGCCGGTTTTATCAAAGACGATGGTCCTGATGCTTTCTGCCGCCTGTAGTGCCTCGGGACTCTTGATCAGGACGCCGAGCTGCGCGCCGCGTCCGGTTCCGACCATAATAGACGTCGGTGTTGCCAGTCCCATGGCACAGGGACAGGCAATAACCAGAACAGCGATAAAAAAACGCAGAGCAACAGCAAAATCGACGCCGCCGATAAGATACCAGCCGAGCCCGGTGAGGGCGGCAATGACCATCACGACGGGCACAAAGTAGAGGCTGATCCTGTCAGCCAGGGCTGCAATCGGGGCCTTACCGCCCTGGGCCTCCTGCACCATCCGTATGATACGCGCCAGAACCGTGTTCTCACCCGTCTGGGTCGCCCTGATCTGCAGGACACCCGATTGATTCAGGGTACCACCGAATACCTTCTCTCCCTCTCTTTTATCGACCGGCAGACTCTCACCGGTCAGCATCGATTCATCAACACTGCTCGTCCCTTTGATGACAATACCATCCACGACGATCCGCTCACCCGGTTTTGCCAGCAGGATATCATCTTTTTCAATCTCATCGCTTGAAATAGTCCGTTGTCTGCCATCTTCAATCAGCGTGGCGCTGTCGGGTGTCAGCTGCATCAGCTGCGATATCGCATCAGAGGTGTGAAACTTCGAGCGGGCCTCGAGAAATTTGCCAAGAGACACCAGCGCGATCAGAACCCCTGCCGACTCGAAGTAGAGATCCCTGACCCTGGCGGAAACGTCGATCCCAAGTCCGATCTCTACCAGGCCCCAGGAGGAATAGATAAAGGCGGCTCCGGTTCCGACGGCGATCAGGGAATCCATGTTTGGCGCTTTTCTGAAAAGTGCCGGCAGCCCGATCAGATAAAAATTGGAGCCGATGAGCATGATCGGAAGCACCAGACAGAACTGAAGAAAACCGAAGGAAAACGGATGCGCATGCGGATCAGCAAAGCGCGGCAGCGGCAGACCGAGCATCTCTCCCATGGAAACGAAGAAGAGAATGGTTGCCAAACCGAGCGAGATGAGAAGCCGTTTTTTCATACCGGCCATACGCCCGACACTCTCCTGCCGTTTTTTGTTGAATTCACTGGCTCCCGCTTCAGCTCTTCTGGCGGTAAAACCAAGATGTTCGATGAGCGTGCGTATCTGCCGGATGCTGACCTTTTTCCCGTCAAACGTTACCACGGCCCGCTCGGTCGCCAGGTTTACATCGGCGCTCAAGACGCCTTGCTGGCTGCGCAGGACCTTCTCGATCCTGGTCGAACAGGAAGCGCAATGCATACCCGCAATGTCCAGCAGCACCTCATTGACAGATCCAGCATCCTCCGAAAGAGTAAAACCAAGGTTTGACACCGTCTCCTCTATGGTCTCCACGGTAATTCTTTCGGTATCATAGACACACTTCATTGTTTCAGCAGCCAGATTGACCGCAACACTTTCAACACCATCCAGCAGTGAAACGACCCGTTCTATCCGGCTCGAACAGGAAGCGCAATGCATGCCGGCGACAGTAAATGCTGTTTCTCTTCTATTCATGCACATCCCGGTACCATTGACTTGACCATAGCGTGGGTGGATATTACATTTGTCCTACACAATGTGGTATTTCCTTTACCATGAAATTACACGGTAAGTAAAAACAGGGGAAAAACAATGACGAGCATCAGAATTAAAGGCATGAGCTGCCAGCACTGCGTGGCATCAACGAAAAAAGCGCTTGAAGGGATACAGGGAATTTCAGCGGTGAGTGTCAACCTCGACAAGGGTGAGGCGTGTTTTGAGGGATCGGTACCCTTCGAGACGGTCGAAAAAGCCATCTCCGCCATTGGTTTCGAGGCGATAAAATCATGACAAAAAGCCGCCTGCTGCAATCAGCAGGCGGCTTTTCTTGCAGTTTCAGTAAAAGAAACCGCTAGTTGGTCCAGACGCCGTTTTGCTTCCTTACCACCCCGTCGAGTG
>JAHEMX010000648.1 GCA_024643445.1 Desulfobulbaceae bacterium
GCAAGCCATCAGAGAGGGGAAGAGATGACAGTTGAAAAGATAAAAAGACTGTTTTCGGATAAAATGTCCGGTAAAACGGTCAGCATTGCAGGCTGGGTCAGGACCAGGCGCGATACCAAGGGTTTCTCCTTCCTTGAAGTCAATGATGGCTCCTGCCTGGCGAATATCCAGGTGATTGCCGATCCGTCAATTGCAAATTACAACAGTCAGATCAGAAAACTTACGACCGGCTGCAGCGTCATGGTAACCGGAACCTTGACTGAATCACCGGCGAAAGGCCAGTCGGTCGAGATCAAGGCGGAAAAAGTCGTTGTTGCCGGTTGGGCCGATCCGGAAGAATATCCGCTGCAGAAGAAACGGCATTCTTTTGAGTTTCTCAGAGAAATTATCCACTTGAGACCTCGGACCAATGTCCTTGGCGGCGTCACACGTGTTCGCTCCCGACTGAGTTTCGCCATTCACCGTTTTTTTCAGGAACAGGGTTTTACACAGATTCACACGCCGGTAATCACCACCAGTGATTGCGAGGGTGCCGGTGAGATGTTTCAGGTCATTACCGGTTACGAGGGTGCCGCTGTCGTTGGAGAGCGGGGTGCCGGAAAAGAGTTTTTCGGCAAAAGAGCCGGATTGACCGTGAGTGGACAATTGCAGGCGGAAGTATATGCCCAGGCACTGGGGTCGGTCTACACCTTCGGTCCGACCTTCAGGGCTGACAACTCCAATACCAGCCGTCACCTTGCCGAATTCTGGATGCTTGAGCCGGAAATGGCCTTTTGTGATCTTGACTGCAATATCAGGATTGCCGAGGCATTGCTCAAATATCTGCTGGCGGATGTTGTTGAGCATTGTGCCGAGGATATGGCGCTGTTTGATCGTTTCATCGAGAAGGGTCTGTTACATAAAATCAACCATGTAATCGATAATGATTTTGTTCATATCACCTACACTGAAGCGATCGAACAGATAGAAAAATCAGGGAAGAATTTTCAATTTCCCGTCAGCTGGGGGGTTGACCTCCAGTCGGAACATGAACGTTATCTGACCGAAGAGGTCTATGGCCTGCCGCTTATCGTTACCGATTATCCAGCCGCCATAAAACCGTTTTATATGCGCGTAAACAAAGACAAAACAACGGTTGCTGCGATGGATATTCTTGTCGCCGGCATAGGCGAGATTGTCGGGGGAAGTCAGCGCGAAGAACGTTATAACGTACTGCTCGGCAGAATGCAGGAAGGGGGTATTACCGTTGAGGATTATCAGTGGTATCTTGATCTGCGCAAGTACGGAACCACCCCGCATTCCGGCTTTGGCCTCGGATTTGAACGATTAATCCAGTTTGTTACCGGAATGCACAATATTCGTGATGTAATTGCTTTTCCGCGTACACCAGGGTTTGCGCCATGTTGATGAACGGCCGTCTCTTTGGAAGAGGAGTGTCGTGAGTAAAGGCCCCGGCGTCCAGAAAATGTTCGACACCATCGCCGGTCATTATGACCTGATGAACCGTCTGATGACCTTTGGCCAGGATCAGCACTGGCGACAATTTGTCGTAGATAAAGCGGGTGAACAGGAAAACGAGTGGGTTCTCGATCTCGCCTGCGGGACAGGAGACATTGCCGCCCTGTTCTGCAGAAGCTCACCGCGAATTCATGTGGTTGGCGCTGATTTTTCACAGAATATGCTGCGGGAGGCCGGGAAACGGTTAGCCGGTCAGCCGATTTACTGGCTCTCCTGCGATGCCAACAATCTTCCCTCCGCTGATAATGTATTTGGTGCCGTCACCTTCGGTTACCTGCTGCGCAATGTTGATGATTCACTCCATGTCCTGCGGGAGGTGCGAAGGGTGCTGAAGCCAGGGGGCAGGGTGGTCTGTCTCGATACGACACCTCCCGAGAAAAACCTTCTTTATCCGTTTATCAGGCTGTATCTCCGGATGATTGTTCCTCTGCTGGGAAGAATGGTCGCACGGGACAGGTCTGCTTATGCCTACCTGACGGGTTCTACCATGGGGTTTCATACGAGTGATGAACTTGCCGGACTGTTCAGGCAGGCCGGTTTTACCGGGGTTGGGTATCAGAAATTCATGTTCAGAACGATCGGTATACATTGGGGGACAAAGTAAATGACGGATTCCGGATTACAGCTCGATGCTCGTCTCTCGTCACAAGAGCCAGAAACCCTGTTTGAG
>JAHEMX010000649.1 GCA_024643445.1 Desulfobulbaceae bacterium
AAGGATTTGTGTTTCAAGCATATCCCCGGTTGCAGATAATGGGGATACTTTCGTCCTGATCCGGATAATAGATAACGGTATCGGTATAGAACCGGGCGAGATTGAAAAGGCGTTCGACCCCTTCTATACGACAAAGGAAACCGGGAAGGGCACGGGGCTAGGCCTGTTTGTCTCGCACGAAATAATAGCGGCACATCACGGAAAAATGTGGCTGGAAAAAGCTGAAGGCGGTGGCGTGTCACTGAATATATCTTTACCGGGGGCTGCTGCGGTCGCAAGTAATGAATGAGCTGAAACTTTTAATCGTTGATGATGAAGAGAATATGCGCCATATGCTCAAGGCATTGGTGAAGCGGCATGGTTATGACGTTGCGACGGCCCAGGACGGTTCATCTGCGCTGGACATGATTTCCCGGGAGCACTTCGATTTTATCCTCTGTGATGTCAAGATGCCGGGAATTGACGGGATGATGTTTCTGGAAAAGGGAAGTGGATTGCTTAAGGACAGTACCGTCATCATGATGTCAGCCTATGGCACCGTAGACCTGGCATTGCAGGCGATGCAGGCGGGTGCCTATGACTTCATTTCCAAACCGTTTAAATCGGATGAAGTGCTTCTCACGCTGAAGAAAGCAGAAGAGCGTGAACAGCTGAGAAGGGAAAATCAGCGCTTGAAAAGGAAAATCGACGAGTTCAGTCGGGAGACCTCTTTTGTCGGCATGGTTGGAGCAAGTGACAAAATGTGTCACCTCATTGGGCTTGGCCTTAAAGTGGCGCAGTATGATACGACCGTTCTCATTACCGGAGAGTCCGGCACGGGTAAAGAGCTGATTGCCCGGGGCATCCACGCGAATTCTCCGCGAAACCAGAAGACGTTTGTCGCCATAAATTGTGCCAGTCTCCCCGAAAATCTGCTCGAAAGCGAACTGTTCGGGCATGTCAGGGGGGCGTTTACCGGAGCGGACTACCAGCATAAGGGACTCTTCAGAGAAGCTGATGGCTCAACGCTTTTTCTCGATGAAATCGGCGAACTGCCACTGTCGATGCAGGTCAAACTGTTACGGGTTCTCCAGGAGCAGGAAATTCGTCCCGTTGGTTCGTCCCGATCGGAGAAGGTAAATGTTCGTGTCCTCGCCGCAACATCAAAGGACCTGGCGTATCAGGTGACCCAGGGAGCCTTTCGGGAGGATCTCTATTATCGGCTCAACGTCATGCAACTGCGTATTCCTCCCTTACGGGAACGCCAGGAAGATATTCCTCTGCTTTGTCATCACTTTATCAAAAAATTTAATAGAAAATTCGAAACAAAGGTTGCTGAAGTCTCCAAACAGACGATGGGATTGCTGCTCAGCCATAAATGGCCGGGCAATGTACGAGAACTGGAAAACGTCATTCAGCGTGGTCTCGTTCTGGCTAGTGGTGAACGTATTGAGATTGAACATTTGCCAAGCGTCCTGAGATCGCTGAGTCAGGCGGATACAAGCGACACCTGGCTTGGCATGGCGATGGAAAGCCTGTCTTTAAAGACGGCACAGAAACTGCTTGAAGAGAAATTCATACGGCTGGCGCTTTCCGGGGCTGACGGCAATAAGAGCCGGGCCGCCCGAACGCTCGAGATCAGCTACCCTTCATTGCTCAGTAAGATAAAAGAGTACGGAATAGAAGCGGGTTGAGTTTTTACAGGCGGTCATCGCCGGCGGGTCTAATAACTATTAAACATTTTAATAGCCAACGATGATTTCTTCTCTCATTGTAAATTGAACCTATTTTCCGCGCAAAATATTTCCATAATCACTGCCATATATAGCGGTTGTCTTCTTGTGGCAAGATTATTGCACATTACCTTATTGTAATTAAATATAACGTGGAGGCGTTTCCCATGACGTTGCGGAACAGACACGGGTTTACCCTTATCGAAATAATGACCGTTCTTGCCATTATCGCAGTATTGATGACCGTTGCGATACCTTCCTATATCGGCTACAAGCCGACCCTTGTTCTGAATCGGGCGGTCAACGAATATCACGGTATCCTGCAACAGGCAAGGCTCATGGCCATCAAGAACCGGGGCGACTGCACAGTTGTTTTTGGCGCCAAGTCATATACCGTCAGTTGTGAGACAAGCCATTACACGCGTACCATAGATTATTCTGACTATGGAGAACTGGTCATTTTCGAGCGTTTTGA
>JAHEMX010000650.1 GCA_024643445.1 Desulfobulbaceae bacterium
GGACATTCACCTCTCCGAGATTGGCAAGTGCATTGATAAAGCCGTCGAGCAGCAGTTGGAGAGCTTTTATCTGGAAATAACGGCCAAACCGGGTCACCGGAAGAAAACAGCCGCTGCCTAGCCTGCTGTTATCCTTTTATCCCTGTCTCTGGGCACCCGTCTGCTGCGTTTGTCAGCTCGTCTCTTTGTCCTTGCCAGGTTTACTCATGAGATTCTTGAGACCGGCGAAGGGGGTATGGGTAGCCGCCGCCCCCTTCTCGGCGTCGGGGTTTTCAGTCGGCAGCCATTCGGCGTCAAGCAGGCGGGAGTGTTCGTTGTCGTGGCAGTAGATGCACAACAGTTCCCAGTTGCTGCCGTCGGGCGGATTATTCTTGTAGTTATGGTCTTTGTGATGCACCGTTAATTCCCGTAATTTTTTACCGGAAAAATCGCGACCGCAACTGGCGCAGACCCACGGAAGGATCTTTAAGGCCTGCTCCCGGTATTCAATTTTTTTCATTTCTGCCTTCCCTGGTCTGTTGATGTGAGATAAGAGCACAAAGCCGGTGTTTCCTTTCGCTATTCATTGCCTGTACTTCGTCTTCCTCTTTTTTGATCCCTGATGGTCATTACCGTCTTGCCGGCAGGCTTGTCGCTCTTTTACCGGGTAATGTAGTTTCTTATAATGGATTCAAGTTTTTGTTCGAGACCATGCTCATTATCCATCTGCAGGACCTGCCCAAAGAGTGAACCTATAATGGGAATAAAACGTTCAAGAAGGTGGGGGTCGAAAGGACGGCCTACGTCTTTTTTCAGCATTGTCAGTGAATCTTCCAGCGAGAGCGGATTCTTGTAGGGCCGTCTGGACGTGAGCGCGTCAAAGACATCGACAATGGTAAAAATCCTTGCGTTGATAGGGATATCGTCTCCCGACAGGCCGGCCATGTAGCCGCTGCCGTCATATTTTTCATGGTGATACAGAACGACATCTTCCGCGTCTTTCAGCAATATCGCATCACTGATTCCTATTTTCCCGACATCGTGCAGGAAGGCACCGCGGATAAGATTGGCAATCTGTTCCCGGGCCAGGTCAATTTCCTCGGCCAGCCGGACGGCATAGAGGACGACCCGGTAGTTATGCAGACTGGTATCACTGTCCCGCTTGGCAACGGCTGAGCCGAGAACATTGAGCATACCCACGCTGGCCTTGGCCAGGTCGGAGGTGAGGCCAAGCAGTTTTTTATTGAGCAGAACGATAATGGGATAGAGAATAAAAGATGTCAGCAGAACGACCAGGATGACTTGGGCGACCGCAAGCAGGATACCATTGACAATATCGCGGATTTCCTCGTCTGTTACTTGATAGACGCCTTCAAAACAGCCGATGATCGTGGTCGAATGACTTTCCATTACCGGAACGACAATTTTCAGAAAAAGCGTGGACCCGGCAAAGATTCTCATGTAGTCCACCTGATCACCGAGGAGAAAGTTATGCTTTTTCCTCTCTATTGCCTGCTCGACTTCCTGCGGCAGTCCGAGAGATTCTTCAAATAATTTCTGTTTGTCGTGATCATAGAATTCAACGATGATGAAATGCCCTTTCTGCAGGTCACTGAGAGCTGTTGAGCGAACCCGATCCAGCGATTCACGGGAGGAATCATGGTAATAATCTTTGAGGAGCGGGAAGTAGGTGCTGCTTTCCTTGACGGCAAGGTTGACAACGTTCTGGTCGGTTCGCTCCAGTTCGACGATGGCGATGACCAGGCCGAAAACAGTGGCGAGGACAAGAGCGCAGAGCATTAGCCGGCGTAGCAGACTTTTCTTGATGGCTGTGATCATGGCCGTGCGGGGTGGCAGGAAATTGCCTGTTCAGGCAGGGTTGAAATGAGCATATCCGCTCTAATCCGGTGGCAGTTGTCTAACCGGCTGGACGTTATGCCGGGCGTAACAGATTCGGGGTCCTGCAGAAGCGTCATCGGGTGTTTCCGGGCACGCATGTATGTTATCCCCGGAAAAGCTTCTTGACGTCCTGTTTGGTCACCTTTCCCATGGCATTTCTCGGAAGATCCGCAACCAGCAGCAGACGACTCGGCACTTTGTATGGAGCAATCTGGGCCTTAGCCCACTCCCGGAGCTTGCCAAGTGCCAACTCCTTGCCGCTGTTCAGGATCACGGCGGCACCGACCCGTTCGCCCCATTCCTCGTC
>JAHEMX010000149.1 GCA_024643445.1 Desulfobulbaceae bacterium
ACGAGATACCTCAGTGACGCAGGACGCCAGGCAATCGAAAAACTCTTCGCGGATTCCTTCGCCTAAAACGACGGGCGAAGTCGCTGCCGGGAGATGCCCGTCAGGGTTACGCGCCCTGCCGGGTATCTCCTTTTTTTTTGCCAACGGCAGGCCTCAGCCGGCCTGAAGCTACCGCCTTCAGCGAATATCAGGCCTGCTGCTGCAGATCGATGCGCTGCCGGAAAAAGTCACGGTATTCGTCACGTCGATGACTGACGTAAAGAATGGTGCTGATCTCTTTTGCCGCAACCATTTCCAGGAAATCAAGGAGATGGTTGCGGTTACTGTCATCGAGTCCCTGTGTCGGCTCGTCAAGGATGAGGAGCCGGGGCATCTTGATCAAGGCGCGGGCGATCAGGGTAAGACGCTGCTGTGCATAGCTCAGGCGGCGAAAGGGCGTATTCTCACAAGCACCCAGACCAATCCTGCCAAGCCATTTCCGGGCGCGGTCCTGCTGCTCGCCGGTATAGTTTCGATACAACCCGATTGAATCGTAGAACCCGGATATGACAATCTGCAGCGCATTCCCAGGAATATAGTGCTCCCGGTGCAGGGCCGGGCTGACAATACCCATCTCCTTCTTGAGCTGCCAGATGGACTCCCCGCTGCCGCGGCGGATGCCGAACAGGTATAATTCGTTTGTATAACAGTCGGGATGATCCCCGGTAATGAGCGACAGCAGGGTTGACTTGCCGGCACCGTTGGGGCCGGTAACCAGGGTATGCTCGTCCTGACGGACGGACAGATCAAGACCACTGAAAATAATCCGCCCGCCGTAACGTGCCCGCCCGTTCACCAGCCTTACCAATTCCTCGGACGATTGGCTCCTTTTCGCCTTGTCGAAGCCCTTTATAATCGCTGACCAGCCTTCACCGCCGCGTTTCTCCCGGGCCCGTTCAAGAACCGAACGCATCGCTCCCTGGAGCATGATTTTCTTCTCGTCAATGACGGCCAGGTGCGTACACCACGGGGGAATATCGCTCCGGCTGGCAATGACGATGATAATGCCGATACCCTGGTCGATGAGACGAACCATCGTACGGTCAAAATCGCTGCAGGACTGAACATCGAGGCCATCATACGGTTTTTCCACCAGAATACTGGTGGCACCGTTGGTGATTGCCTGGAGAAGAAGGAGTTTCCTGCTTTCACCTGAACTCAGCTGGCGATAGCCGCTGTCCATCACGTGGTCAAGCCGGAACAGGTGTATCAGTTCCTCTGTCTCGCCATGCGGGCCGATAAAATCGCGGGCCAGTGTTCCCGGGTCGATTCTGTCCATAAAATCGGAATCGTCGTTACGGACCTCCTGTTCATACAATTCCTGCTGGGCCCTGAAACTGACGACGGCGCAGGTGTCCGGCACCCTGAACAAAGTTGAGCTGTCCGCTTCAAGATGTCCGGAGAGCAGTTGCACAAAGGTATCAATACCCGAGCCGACATCGCCGAGGATGCACCACGATTCATTGCGGGCGGCACTGAACCGGTCGATCTGCAGGGTCGGCGTCTGAACCTCTTTCAGCTCAAGCCAGGTAAGGTTTTGCTCCGTCCGGTTATCTGTTGTATGTATCATGCTGCTGCTTTTACCACAGGGTTTCAGTAAACTCAAGATCGCCGAGGGGACCGCTGGAGCTTTTCTTGCTCAAAGAGACGGGGATACCCAGAGTAAGGGCCTGTTGCTCTCATCCAATCGCATCTCCAGCATCACGCCACGGGATTTCCTCCGGTGCGGCTGATGTTCTTATCGACGATTGAAACGATGCAGGGCATAGCCATTTCGCCCCCCTGGTCTTGTCAGCATCTGCTTATGGACAGCATCCAACCTGCGACGGTGCAGCTGCGATGCGGCAGGTGAAAAGGTGGATCTCCGGATGTCTCGAATAAGGTTGACGGAAAAGGCTTTTTTGGGTTAAGTATTGTAGTTTTGTCTTGACAAATTGTAGAGGAAATCGCAGCGCTATCAAGACCAACGATAATTGGTTCAACCCTGCACCATAAAATCTACCACCCCTCTACTATCTCGAGCCGTTGCTCAGAATACGGTGGTCTGTAAACCGCCCGAACAAAAGGATGTTCATATGAAAGCACTCATTGCCCTGGAAGACGGCACCGTCTTTGAAGGGTATTCTTTTACCGGAGAAGGGGAAGCCGTTGGTGAAATGGTCTTCAATACCTCAATGAGCGGTTATCAGGAAATTCTCACGGATCCGTCCTATACCGGGCAGATCATCACCATGACCTATCCTCTCATTGGTAATTATGGCGTAAACACGGAGGACATGGAATCCGGGTCGGTACATCCGAAAGCCTTCCTGGTCAAAGAATATAATGCGATCCCGTCAAACTTCAGATCGCGACAGACACTTGCCGAATTCCTGAAAGCACACGATGTTCTTGGGGTTGAGGGGTTTGACACCAGGGCGCTGGTACGGCACATCCGCACGGTCGGCGCCATGAAAGGTATGGTCTCGACCATAGATCTCGACCCCGGCTCGCTTGTCGGGCGGGCGCGGCAGTGGCCCGGCCTGGTTGGCCAGGACATGGTGAAGCTGGTAAGCAGCAGCGAGCCCTACGGTTGGAAAGACGACCGGCCTGCCATCGGAGCAAATTTCAGCACCAGCGCGGGAACACCCGGCAATCTCAAGGTTGTCGCCTTTGATTTCGGTATCAAATTCAACCAGATCCGGATCCTTGCCGAAAAAGGCTGCCGGGTTCAGGTCGTGCCCGCTACCACCGATGCCGGGACGGTACTGTCTATGCATCCGGACGGCATTTTCCTGTCCAACGGACCGGGGGATCCGGAAGGGGTTGAAGGGGTCGTTGAAACCCTCAGGGAATTGCTCGGGAAAAAACCGATTTTTGGTATTTGCCTGGGGCACCAGTTGCTCGGCCTGGCCTACGGCGGTTCCACCTATAAATTAAAATTCGGGCATCGCGGAGGAAACCAGCCGGTAAAGGACCTTCTCACCGGCACGGTGGAGATCACTTCCCAGAACCACGGCTTCTGCGTGGACATGGATTCACTTGATCCTGAAGAAGTGGAAATGACCCATATCAATCTCAACGACCAGAGCTGTGAAGGCATGAGACATAAAAATTATCCGGCCTTCTCTGTTCAATACCACCCGGAACACGCACCGGGACCGCACGACGCCAGGTATCTGTTCGACCGCTTCATCGACCTGATGAACGAACACAAAGCATAAAGAAAATAGACCGTGGTGTCGTAACAACCTACAAACCTAACGCTCTGCCCACCTCCTACTACGTTATGCCAAAACGAACCGATATCAAAAAGATCCTCATCATAGGCTCGGGCCCGATCATCATCAGCCAGGCCTGCGAGTTTGACTATTCCGGGACCCAGGCGGTCAAGGCCCTCAAGGAAGAGGGTTACGAAGTCGTGCTGATCAACTCCAACCCGGCCACCATCATGACCGATCCGGGCATTGCCGACGCGACCTATATCGAACCGATCACCCCTGAAATGGTCGCACGGGTCATCGAAATCGAACGACCCGATGCCCTGCTTCCCACCCTTGGCGGACAAACGGCCCTGAATACCGCTATCAAGGTGGCGGAACTCGGCATCCTGGACAAATTCAACGTAGAACTGCTGGCTGCCAAAATCGACGTGATAAAAAAGGCTGAAGGACGTGATGAATTTCGCGAAGCGATGCGGGCCATCAACCTGAAGGTGCCGAAATCAGTGATCGTCCGCACCCTGCCCGACGCACTTGCAGCCGCCGATGACATCGGTTTTCCAATCATCGTCCGTCCGAGCTACACGCTGGGTGGAACCGGTGGCGGCGTTGCCTACAACCGCCAGGAGCTTAAAAATTTCTGCAAGCACGGACTCGATCTCTCCATGACCTCCGAGATCATGCTCGAGCGCAGCCTTCTGGGCTGGAAGGAATACGAGCTTGAGGTCATGCGGGATGCAAAAGACAATGTGGTCATCATCTGTTCCATCGAGAACATGGATGCGATGGGTGTTCATACGGGTGACTCGATAACCGTCGCCCCCATCCAGACGCTCACCGATCGGGAATACCAGGACATGCGCGACGCCGCCATTGCCATTATCCGCGAGATAGGCGTTGAAACAGGCGGTTCCAACGTGCAGTTTGCCGTAAATCCGCTCGACGGTGAGATGATGGTCATTGAAATGAACCCCCGGGTATCAAGAAGCTCGGCCCTGGCCTCAAAGGCGACCGGCTTCCCCATTGCCAAAATCGCAGCCAAGCTGGCAGTCGGCTATACGCTCGATGAGATACCCAACGACATCACCCGGGAGACGTTTGCCTCTTTCGAGCCGACCATCGATTATTGTGTGGTCAAGATTCCCCGCTGGACCTTTGAAAAATTTCCCGATGCCGAAGACAGCCTGACCACATCCATGAAATCGGTGGGGGAAACCATGGCCATTGGCCGCACCTTCAAGGAGGCCTTCCAGAAAGCCATCCGCTCACTTGAAACCGGACGGGCCGGTTTTGGCGGAGATGGCTGTGAAATCCTCTCCCATCTCGACCCCCTCGACCTTGAAAGCGGGCTGCTCGTTCCCAATTCCAGGCGGGTGGCCTTTATCTATGAGGCGCTGAAGCGCAGGATGAGCGTCAGCAGAATAGCGGAACTTACGCAGATAGACCCATGGTTTTTGCACAACCTGCAACAGATCGTCGATGCCGAAGAGGAGGTAAGCGCACGCGGATTCCAGGGACTTGACGCGCCGTTTTTATACCGTTGCAAGCAACAGGGCTTTTCCGACAAGCAACTGGCCTTTTTGACCAAGACATCGGAAAACGATATCAGGGAGCACCGTAAAAAACTCGATATCCTGCCGGTATATAAACTGGTCGATACCTGCGGCGCTGAATTCGAATCATATACCCCGTACTGCTACTCCACTTACGAGCAGGAAAACGAGGCCAAGCGGAGCGATAACAAGAAGGTCATCATTCTCGGCGGCGGCCCGAACCGAATCGGCCAGGGTATCGAGTTCGACTATTGCTGTGTGCATGCCTCTTTCGCTCTCGAAGAGATCGGCATCGAGTCGATCATGGTCAATTCCAACCCGGAAACGGTATCCACGGACTACGACACCTCCGATAAGCTCTATTTTGAGCCGCTTACCCGGGAAGATGTTCTCAATATTATCGAGCAGGAACAGCCGTATGGCGTCATTGTTCAGTTTGGCGGGCAGACCCCGCTCAACCTCGCCGTTCCGCTTGAACAAGCCGGTGTCGCTATTATCGGCACACCGCCGGATGCCATCGACCGGGCCGAGGATCGGGAACGATTCCAGCAGTTCCTGCAGAAACTCGGTCTCAGGCAACCGGTTAACGACACGGTATTTACCGAGGAAGAGGCCATTGCTGCTGCGGGAGAAATCGGCTATCCGGTGGTTATCCGGCCATCCTATGTCCTGGGCGGTCGCGCCATGCGAATCGCCTACAATGATGACGGCATCCGCGATTTCATGAAATCCATCAGGGGCATGGTGCAGGATCATCCGATTCTCATCGATCAGTTCCTCAAGGATGCCATAGAGATCGACGTCGATGCCATCAGTGACGGCACCACGACCATTATCGGCGGTATCATGGAACATATTGAAGAGGCGGGGATCCACTCCGGCGATTCAGCCTGCGTCCTGCCTCCCCATACCCTGTCTGCCAGGATAATTGAGGAAATCAAGGAAGCCAGCAGATCCATGGCCGCAGAACTTGGCGTTATCGGCCTGATGAATGTGCAATTTGCCGTCAAGGACGAAACCCTGTTTGTGCTTGAGGTCAACCCGCGCGCATCACGCACGGTACCCTTTGTCAGCAAGGCAACCGGGGTGCCCCTTGCCAAACTGGCGACCAAGGTCATGATGGGAATGACACTGGCAGAACTTGGTTTGACGAAGGAAGTTGAAATCAGCCACTGGGCCGTAAAAGAGGCCGTCTTTCCGTTCGACCGTTTTGCCGGGGTCGATACCCTGCTTGGACCTGAGATGAAATCGACCGGAGAGGTTATGGGGATAGACGACAAACTTGGCCTGGCAATCGGCAAGGCGCAACTGTCAGCCGGCTCCTCCGTACCGAGAGAGGGCAATGTTTTCATCTCGGTGCGTGACAATGACAAGCAAGCGATAGTACCGGTTGCCCGGGCTCTCAGGAACCTTGGCTTCAGTATTTTCGCCACCAGCGGCACCGCGCTGTTCCTTCAGGAAAGCGGTATTGACTGTCAGCAGATCAATAAGATATCCCAGGGACGGCCGCATATCCTCGATAAAGTCCATGATCGGGAGATCTGCTGGGTCATCAATACCTCTCTGGGCAAACGTACCACCGATGACAGCTACCAGATAAGGCGCGCTGCCATCGATCTGCATATCCCTTATACCACCACGGCCAGTGGCGCTGCGGCCTTTGTTAAGGCTATCAAAGCATTGAAGGAAGAACAAATTGGGGTTAAAGCAGTGCAAAAATTTGCTTGATGACTACATTAAAGACAGGATTGCGCTCGACATTGCCCGAAGATGTTTTAAAGTAACTGGCTATTGTCAGAGTTGTACCATCGGTGTCTTATTATTGGAATTCCAAACAGTAATACAATGTCACACCGCGTAAAAGTTCCAGGAGGTCTTTTTGAATACTTTTTATAAGAACCTGAGTATGTGGCTGGTGATCGGTTTGACCATGATCCTGCTCTTCAATCTGTTCAACAAACCACAGGGTAATGTCTCCTCGCTCACCTACAGCGAATTCATGACCAAGATTGACAACAAATCGATTAACCGGGTCGCAATCGACGGGGACACCATTTCCGGAACCCTTCAGGATGGAAAGCCATTTCGAACCATTTACCCGGTCAACGACACCGAGCTCATCTCCCTGTTGAGAGCTGCAGGTGTCGACATCAATGTGAAAGAGAGCCAGAAGGAAAGCTGGTTCATGACCATTTTCGTTTCCTGGTTTCCGATGCTGCTCCTGATTGGTGTCTGGATTTTCTTCATGCGCCAGATGCAGGGAGGCGGCAAAGGTGGCGCGCTGTCCTTTGGTAAAACGAAAGCCAAACTGATGGAAAAAGGGACCAACAAGGTCACCTTCGCCGATGTCGCCGGTATCGATGAAGCAAAGGAAGAACTTGAGGAGATCATCGATTTTCTCAGAGATCCTCATAAATTTACGGTACTGGGCGGCAGAATCCCGAAAGGGGTACTGCTGGCAGGATCGCCGGGAACAGGCAAAACCCTTCTGGCTCGAGCTATAGCAGGTGAAGCGGATGTACCCTTCTTTTCCATTTCCGGTTCAGACTTTGTGGAAATGTTTGTCGGTGTCGGTGCTTCCCGGGTAAGAGATCTGTTTATCCAGGGCAAAAAACACGCGCCGTGCATTATCTTCATCGACGAGATCGATGCTGTCGGCCGGCACCGCGGTGCCGGTCTTGGCGGCGGTCATGATGAAAGGGAACAGACCTTGAACCAGTTGCTGGTGGAGATGGATGGATTCGAGTCAAACGAAGGAGTCATCATCGTCGCAGCCACCAACAGGCCGGATGTCCTGGACCCTGCGCTGCTCAGACCCGGGCGTTTCGACCGCCAGGTCGTCGTACCGATCCCCGATATTGGCGGTCGACAGAAAATACTCGAGATTTACGGTAAGAAAACCAAAATGGCCGCCAATGTCGATTACGAGATTCTGGCGCGGGGAACTCCCGGTTTCTCAGGCGCTGATCTGGAAAACCTGATTAACGAAGCAGCCCTGATGGCTGCCAGAGAAGGGGCAAAAGAAATTGACCTCGATCTGCTGGAGAAAGCCAAGGACAAGATCATGATGGGAGCCGAGCGCCGCTCGATGATCATCACCGAGAAAGAGAAAGAGGTTACCGCCT
>JAHEMX010000651.1 GCA_024643445.1 Desulfobulbaceae bacterium
CGTTATCCGCTGCCGGATTACCGGTTTCTCTTAGGTTTACTATCGTTTGTGACTCAAGGCCGCCTGTCTTCTGCCGGCTCATATCCGCGGCGAAACCCGCTTGACATATGACACGTGTCGTTCATAGTATAGCAGATGAGGTTGTTCTTCCGGCAGGATAAAACGTCTCAAGCAGGAGATCCTGCCGGATTATCTTACCCAGGCCTTTAACAGAGATGGCGCGCCATGTTTCGACCTCAATGCCTGCCGCTTCTTATCGGCAGTCTTCCCCTTACCGACCACCATGCGGCAATGCGTCTTATTGCAGCCTATACCCCCGAGATCCCCCTCTGGCCGCAGCTCCCGAAAAACCCGAAGGAAGGAATGATACGGCAGTTCCTCTGCGGCTTTCCCGGTCTTGTCGAGGCTGGTAACCGATACTGGATAGACACCGGGGACACCGGATTTGCCGCAGAAATGGCACTGTTCTACGAAGAATATCTCAAGGCGGAATCAACCTTCAGACTGCCGAGAAGATCACGGTTTTCCTTGCATCATGAAACGGCACAGGGCTTTTATGCTCTGGAGAAAGCCCTGCAATCAGCAGAGCTTCAGCCGCTCATGGTTAAGGGCCAGATCACCGGTCCCGTCACCACCGGCATCGGGGTGAAAGATCAGAGCGGTGCCGCAATTTTTTATAATGACGACCTGCGCGATATCCTTATAAAACTGCTGAGTCTCAAGGCTCGCTGGCAGGTCGAGCAGCTACAGCAGTATGGCGATCGTGCAGCACCGATTATTTTTATTGACGAGCCGGGAATGGTGAGTTTTTCCTCAACCGCCTTTGCCGGAGTCTCCCGCGAGATGGTATCTGTCAGTGTGGCTGAAGTCATTGCCGCGATCAGGCAGGCGGGCGGTCTGGCGGGGATCCATATCTGTGCAAACGGCGACTGGGGACCGGCCCTGGAATCGGATGCTGATATTATCAGCTTTGACGCCTACTCCTATTTTGATAATGTCATCCTCTACCGCGAGCAGCTCTGTCGTTTTTTAACCAGGGGTGGCGTCCTTGCCTGGGGAATTGTCCCAACCGGCGATCCGGCTGCTGTTGCAGAAGAATCGGTTGAGAGACTGTACGAGAGATGGCTGGGACAAAGAGAAGAGATAGTATCTCTTGGTTTCAGTTCCTCCCAGGTTGTGCAGCAGGCCCTGATTACCCCGGCCTGCGGGACCGGGTCACTGAGTCTGCAACTGGCGGAAAAAGTACTCTCGACAACCGCTCGGTTGGCAAAAAAAATCAGGAGGAATCATCAGGAAGAACTGCTGGTCTAGGAGCCTGCCTTAGAAAGAAGACTTATTGCAGCAGATGCATAACCGTTTCCTTCAAACGGATACAGTCGGGGAGCACCACGGTTCCGGCAGGAAATTCTATTTCGCCCTGGATGCCGACAAACAGCAGGCCGGTCTCCCGGGCAGCATAATAATCGGTCAGGGCGTCGCCGACAAATACGCAACAATCAGGATTGAGCCGGTAGCTGCCCAGCAGATCACGGATATGATCAGGCTTCTTCGTCGGCGAGCCTCTCATTTCCCTGAAGTAATCCGCCATTCGCCTCTGTTTGATAACCTGCTGCAGTTCTATCTCGGGAGTTCCCGAGATAACAAAGAGCGGTATGTTTTCGTGCTCATTTTCCAGGAATTCCCTGGCACCGGGTATCCAGTCTGCCGCAACAACCTCATCGGCAACCAGTTCTGAAAAGCGGGCTCCCCAGGCAACAAGCTCCTCTTCAGATAGTGGTGAGCCGACAATATGCTCATGGGCAAACCGTATCTTGTCGATTCGGCTGATTCCTCCATGTTCCCGATGATGCTGCAGAACCGCCTCCAGCACCTGGGCGCCATATGGCCGGAACAGCCGTTCAAAAGCCGTTGTCTTGATACCCAGGGAATCAAGTATGACACCATCAAAATCGAAAAAACAGGCAGCAATCTCTTTCATGGGCATTGATTGATGCTAAACGTCAAAACGCAGCATATTGTTATCTGCATATATATCCTTGAAGAAGCTCAAATAACCAGTCGATGCCGGATATCTTTTGGCAGGTGGGCACTGATTGAGGACAGGACAAAGGCGGCAAGAACAGTCTGCGGTGCCGGCAGAATCTGGTGATAGGCAACACCAAGCAGCAGCAGTTTGGCAAACGT
>JAHEMX010000150.1 GCA_024643445.1 Desulfobulbaceae bacterium
CAGCTCCGGCAGCAGGACACACGGCGCCTGGGCGATGATTACCGACATCTCGTCACGCGCCACTTCCTCCTTTATCACTTTCCGGCATTCAGGCACGTCATGCGGGTTGATGACCCGAACGTGCTTGACGCCGACAGCCCGGCATAAGGCCTCGAGATCGAGGGACTGGGCTGCCTCTCCGCTGATGGTCGCACCGGATGACGGATTTGGCTGCTGACCGGTCATGGCGGTAATGCGGTTATCGAGAATGATGAGGGTTGCGGCAGAACCGTTGTAGACGGAATTGATCAGTCCGGTAATGCCGGAGTGAACAAAGGTTGAATCCCCGATGACGGAGACGACCTTGTCATGGGCCCCTTCGCCCATCGCCTTGACCATGCCATGCGCCATCGGTATGGAAGCGCCCATGCACACCGTTGAGTCCAGAGCACTGAGCGGCGGCAGAAAACCGAGGGTATAACAGCCGATATCGCCCGAGACGAAGACCTTTAACCTGGAAAGGGTGAAGAAAATACCGCGATGCGGGCAGCCGGGACACATATTGGGCGGGCGCGGCGGCAGCTGGACCGGCGCAAACAGGTCCGCCTTGGCGCGGGCAGGATCGATACTGTTACGAACGACAGCGGTACTTAACTCACCAATGGGGGAGATCAGTTGCTTGCCGATGCAGTTGATACCCATGGCCTTTACCTGGGTTTCGATAAACGGGTCGAGTTCCTCGACAATGTAGAGGGCGTCAACCGAGGCGGCAAAAGCCCTGATCATCTGTTCCGGCAACGGCCAGACCATGCCCAGTTTCAGTACGGCCGCCTCCGGAAAGGCCTCCTTCACGTAAAGATAGGAGACCCCGGAGGTGATAAAACCGCGTTTTCGGTCACCATCCTCGATGCGATTGTAGGGAGCGCTTTCCGCTATCTGCCGGCATTTTTTCATCCGCTCCTCGACATACCGGCGGCGCTGTCGTGCCATGGCCGGAAGCATCACGAACTTTTCCGGGTGCTTTTCGATCGCACAGTGATCCTGAGCAATGCGTTTATCCCCCTTTTCGACAACCCCCTTGACATGGGCAATCCTGGTGGTGATGCGAAGCAGAACCGGCGTATCAAGCGTTTCCCCGAGATCGAAAGCGAGCTTCAAGAAGTCTTTGGCTTCTGCCGGATCAGATGGTTCAAGCATCGGCAGTTTAGCAGCCAGGGCGTAATTCCTGTTGTCCTGCTCATTCTGGGAAGAGTGCATATCCGGGTCGTCGGCCGTCAACACGACAAGTCCTCCCCGGCCGCCCGTATAGGCTGAGGTGAACAGCGGATCAGCGGCAACATTAAGCCCGACATGTTTCATCGTCGCAAGGGCACGCCCTCCGGCAAAAGAAGCCCCAATCGCGACTTCGAGCGCCACTTTTTCGTTCGGCGCCCATTCGGTGTACACCCCTTCATAACCGCAAAGATTTTCCATTATTTCCGTTGACGGCGTGCCGGGGTAACCGGAAGCAACATGCACGCCGGCTTCATAGGCGCCAAGAGCTATGGCCTCGTTTCCCGACATCCACAAGGATTTTTCGTTCAATTTTGCTGTCATTGTTATTGTTTTTTACCTACTCCCGATGGCCAAGATTAGTGGATACTGACACCGTTGCGCCAATTGTTTAAGCAACCAATGAAACTACTCCGAAAGCCGCTCTCCAGGCAAGTCTTTTTTCAAGTCCCGGGACGTGGCCGGGATCGTGTTTCAGGCTCTTTCCAGAAAATTCGACGAATTCCCTGATTCTGCTTTGATTGTCGCAGGTTAAACATTTAAGCCATTTCATTCCACGGCCACTTGATTTATAGTAGAGCAAGAGAGTGGCGTGCTCTCGCAGCGGGCCAATCGTGCGATATTTTCAGACAAGGAGGAATCCATGTATATCGGCAGAATCATGCATACCGACTTAATCACCATTTCCCCTGATGCCTCACTGGTTGAAGCAAGGAAACTCATCGAAAGGAAAAACATCGATCACCTGCTGGTCGTCAATGATAAGGGCAAACTTGTCGGGATTCTCTCCGATCGAGATCTGAAGCAGTACTGGGCCTCACCGGCGACAACCCTGAGCACCCATGAACTGACTTATCTACTCGAAAAAATCCTGGTGAAAATGATCATGGTAAAGGCGGTGACGACGATTACCCCCGAAACCACCATTGAGCGCGCCGCTCATATCATGCAGACCAGGAATATCAACTCCCTACCGGTCATGGACCAGGATGAACTGGTCGGTATCGTCACCAGTACCGACGTCATGGGAATCCTTCTCGAAGCCATCGGCATGAACGAAGATTCGGTAAGACTCTGCGTCCTCGTGAACGACCGGATCGGAGCCATCGCCGAAGTAAGCGCTCTGCTGAGAGACCTGGGCGTGAACATTCAGAGCCTTTTTACCTGGCCGGTACGCAAATATCCCGGCACGCACCAGCTCGTTCTGCGACTGGCAGGCGACGACGGACCGAAGGCCGTTGCTGCCCTGAACAGGAACAATTTCAAGGTTCTTACCCGCTATGTAAAAGATCTGGCCCCCTATCTCCCGGATTCAGTATAGCGAAACAGCGGCGGCAGGTCAGATGCTGCAGCGGCAGTTCCATAAAAGGATATAATCAATAAAGCGACTGAGGTCAGGCATGGATAATCCGGACGTATTGGTAATCGGCACCGGCACCGCCGGGCAGAGCGCAGCATTCGATCTGGCCGGGGCGGGATATCGTGTTGCTATCGCAGAAAAGAGCAAAAGACCCGGCGGTATTTGCGCCCTGAGCGGCTGCCAGGCAAAGAAATGGTTTTATGAGTTGACCGAGATAGCCGCAAGGAGCCGGCACCTGCAGGATATCGGTATTACAACCCTGCCTGGAATAGACTGGAACCAGGCCTTAAAAGCGAAGAACAACTTTACCGGAACCATACCGGGCAGCACCGTCGCCGGCCTGAAGGGCCATGGGATCGAATACCTGGAAGGTATCGCCAGCTTCAGTGATGCGGGCACGGTGCTGGTAGACAACAAACCGCTCAAACCGCGCTACGTTATCATTGCCTCAGGTGCCAGACCGATGACCCTGCCCATTGAAGGCAGTGAATACCTGACGACAAGCAGCGAATTTCTCGAACTCGAAAGGCTGCCGAGAAGGATCGTCTTTGTCGGAGGCGGTTTTATCTCCTTCGAACTGGCCCATTTTGCCGCCCGGCTCGGATCCACGGCTAATCAGGTGCATATTATCGAAGTCATGGACCGGCCCCTTGCTCCGTTTGACGCGGACATGGTCGAACAACTGGTCAGGGCAACCACGGCAGAGGGGTTGCAGGTGCATACGGCAACTTCGATCCTCAGCATCGCCACAAATGCAGCAGGCTTTATCGTCACCCTCTCGACTGGCAAAACGATTGAGACCGATCTGGTGGTCCATGGCGCCGGCCGCGTGCCGGATATAGAAGAGCTGAACCTGCAGGCTGCAGGCATTGCTGCCGACAGGAGGGGAATAGCCGTCGATGGTCTGATGACCACGTCAGTTCCGCATATTTTTGCTATTGGCGATGCCGCCGCAACCACCCAGCTCGCCCGTGTTGCCGATGCCGAGGCCCACATGGCGGTTGACGCAATCATAGCCCGGGATGAAAAGAAGGAGCCACCCTCCCCCATGAACTATCGCGCCGTACCCGCCGTCCTGTTCACCTACCCGCAGCTCGGCATGGTCGGCAGGACCGAGGAAGAACTCAAACGGGAAGGGGTTCGCTACTGGAAAAGTTTCGGCACGGAGGTGGGCTGGCCGACCTACCGGCGTATCGGCATGAAGCATGCCGCCTACAAGATCCTGGCCGATGTGGACGATAAGATCCTCGGGGCGCACATCCTCTCGGACAACAGCTGCGGACTGATAAACAGTTTCAAGCAGGCAATGCTCGACAATACAACGATAAAGCAGCTGCACCATGACAATATCATGAGCCCCTACCCGTCCCGGGAAAGCGACATCATCTATATGCTGAGTCCGCTGCTCGAATAAGCGGTCCTCATTCCTGCACACTCGTCTCGATTGCTGACTGAAAATGCCAGAGAAGAGACGCGCGCTGCGCAGGCTGACGCTTCAACCATCTAAAACACGAAACAATTGCTGGAATGTAAAAAAGGATAACATCAGCCTCCCAATTTCCAGTCTGAAAATATAATTACAAAGGCAGCGCCTGCTAAAAGCAGCTGGACTCACCAGGAATCTGACTAAGGAGAGGGTTGATTTTTTGCCGAAAACGGGGGCAGACAGTAAAAATAGAGCCCGCAGGAGGTACCAAATCTCATCCGGGCTCTGTCCTGAAGGATGTCAAAGTTTTGTGCAGGAACAAGGACATTATTCCTCCAGTTAAGAAAGGTGTCCGGCCCTTTCGGGCACTGGCTGCAATTGTTTTGCTTCGCAAGATCGCAGCTGCTCGCGACCTGATCATGTTCTGCCAGAACGTGATGCATTTATTCTGTCAGAACCGACAGTACACGGAATCTGCTTTATTTTGTACCGCTTTGTAAATACTCAATATTGAGTATTTTTTTTGCTGGAGAAGACACCATGTCGGTCAAGGAATACAAAAAGGCTATCAGAGAAGTGTTTCAGAGTGGTTTAGTGGATGGTGACATCATCAAAAAACATATCGAGCAGCAGATGCTGCTGGAGAAATTTCTGCCTGATTCCGCTTCATTTTTCTTTGTCGTTGAACCCGCCACCCACACCTATCATTTTATCGGAAAACAGCAGGAAAGCGTAACGGGTTATGCAAATGCTGAACCAGTGAGAAAAGGAATGGCATTTTTCCTGGAGAACCTCCATCCGGAGGAAGTGGACCTGCTGCTCGACGAACTATACCCGGAGCTTTTCAGGACTCTGGGAGAACTTGCAAAGGCGGAAGATATAAGAAAAGCATCCGCACAATTCAATTACCGATTTAAAGCCAAAAACGGCGAGTATCTTAATCTAGTGGAGCATCTTTGGGTTCTTGAAACAGACCAGGAAGGCAATCCGGCATTGTTCCTGGGAAATATAGTCGCCTTGGCAAATACGGAAGCATTACCACTCAGGCTTTGCATAAAAATGATGAGAGGTCATGATTCCATGACCATAATTCTTTCTACCACCTTCAGCACTGTAAAATCATTATTTACCAACATTACGGTCCGGGAGCTTGAAATCATGCGCCATCTGGCCATGGGCATGACAAGCAAAAGAATAGGAGAGAAACTCTTTATCAGTCATCATACCGTTGATACCCACCGGCGAAACTTATTAAAAAAACTTGATTGCAGGTCGGTAACCGAACTTGCCCGCCTCGCTTTTCAAAACGGGGTACTGTAACCTCCCCTTGCAAATACTTATCATAGCCCTTCCTAACAGGTGCACTATTTGCATCTTCAACCGTAAGATGCAATTTCGCCTACGATTGCGACAATAGTGTGGTATGATAGGGTCGTTCAGGTCGGCCAGACCAACCATTTGCCACACATGTGTGGCAAATGGTGTGAATCGGCAGAGAGGTGCAGGCGATGTCACCGGGAACGGCAGAAGGAAGAGATCAGTTACACGATGTTCTGGTGCGGCGAACGAGAATCCTTCAGGCTATCAATCGCCTCAACAGTGAAGACCTGCCGAGCCAGAGCGCAAACGAGATTCTCAAACGATGCGGCGAGATCCTGCTCAGGTTCAGCGACTTTTGCGGGGCCTGGATCGGACGGTACAATCCCGAGAATGCAGGTATCGTCCCCCTGTCGTTTCTCCAGCCCGAAAAGCAGGAGGAGGGCGGTCCAAGGGAAGTCAGTCGCCGGCAGATACTGTTTGACAAGCCCCTGGTAACCCCGATAGAGGGCGTCCTGAAGAACAACCGGCGCTGTATTGCCCGCGACATCAGCCCCCCGCTTGCCATTCCACTTCTGCCGGGAGAAATCCCCTGCCGCTCCTATGGCATCTGGCCGTTCAAACACCACGATTCAATGTACGGGATCGTTGCCCTGTACTCATCAAAGGACGATGCTTTTTCCGAGGCGGAAGTTGATTTTCTCGAGACAGCCATCGCCGATCTCTCGCTGACCCTCTATGCCCATGACGTTTCTGTTCAATTACAGTTTGAAAGGGACTTTAACAACGAAATCATCGACACGATTCAGGCCTTGATGGTCGCTATCACCCCCTGCGGGACAATAATGCGCTTCAACCCCGAGGCTGAGCGAGTTACCGGATATAAACAGAAAGATGTTCTCAATCGCTACTGGGTTGATGTTCTCCTATCGCCTGACGACCGCTTGTACTATCAGAATGTCATTTCCGATCTGTTGAAAAGCGATGCTAAAAATCTCGGCTTCAGGGCACCGCTGATGACCTGTGACGGCAGTTCACGTATTTTCGACTGGCACGGTTCGATCAAGCCGGATATCGAGAAGGGAACGGTCGGCATGGTCCTCTTCGGTATCGACATAACCGATCGACTCAATGCCGTCCAAAAATATGACCGGACCCTTGCCAAGTGGGAAAACATCTTCGCCGCGATTCAGGACCCGGCCCTGATCGTTTCCCGGAAAGGCACTATTCTTGATGCGAATCACGCCACTTTCAGCGCTTCGCGTAAGACAAGAAACGAAGTAATCGGCCAATCCGTCTGTCAGATTCTTCATGGCGGCAGAAAGAAAGGAAGTGCCTGTCCGCTGATAAAGCTTCTCCAGATCGGGAAAAGCAGGATTCTGCACACGGAACTCAGCGGGCTGCACGGCGACTATCTCCTGACTATCAGCCCGTTAAAGGATTCCCCGGACACCGAACAGGCTACCCTGCTGGTAGCCCGGGACATGACCGAGGAGGAGCGTCATAAGGCAGAGGCCATCAGGGCCTCGCAACTCGCCTCTATTGGGGAATTGGCGGCCGGCGTCGCTCACGAAATCAACAACCCGATCAACGCCATACTGAACTACGCACAGATGCTGCACGATCTCACCCTTGATAGGCAAGGGGCGGAAATTGCCGACCGCATTACCTCAGAAAGCAAACGGATTGCCGGTATTGTCCGTAACCTGCTGGATTTCTCACGGCACCGGGTCGAAGAGCCTGAGCCGGTTGACAGCAGACAATTGCTTGAAGACTGTCTTGAACTGGTCCATCACCAGCTGCTCACGGATGATATCGTCATGGAAATAGATTTTGCCAAAACGCTTCCGCTGGTGTTTTGCAATCCCTCACAAATACAGCAGGTGCTGCTTAATATCATAAACAACAGCAGATACGCACTAAATGAGCGGTTCCCTCAACCACACCCGCAAAAGAAGCTGGTATTTTCAGGGTCCGTAACCATGCAGGGAACTACCCCTTTCGTCAGGCTGAAGATTACCGATTTCGGAACGGGCATCGAACATCACGTGCTTGACCGGGTTTTTGATCCGTTTTTCTCGACAAAACCAGATGGCCAGGGAACGGGACTCGGACTTAGTATCAGCTATGGCCTTATCAGGGACAACGGCGGCTATATGCGCATAAAGAGCCGCTTCAACAATTTCACATCAATTACTGTCGATCTGCCGACCATTCCAGGAGGTAAAAGTCCAGGTGCCTGATATAAGAAGAAACAGCGTGCTGGCCAGTGTGATACTGCTTGTCTACACAGCCTTAGTGCTGACCATCGCCTATCTTTCCCCGGATACGGCTGAGCGCGCTTCATCGCTGACATTGATTGGTCCGGGCACCGGCATCATCTGCCTGTTTTGCGTTGTTCTTTTTCTGTTGATTTCAATTGCCGATAAGGACCGGAATAAAATCAAAGAGCTTGAAAGCCGCTTGGTAAAAGCAGAGGCCGATCATGCCCAGACCCGTCACGATCATGAACGGATCATTGAAAAACGAATCTTCGAAATAGCTGTCGTCAACGCC
>JAHEMX010000151.1 GCA_024643445.1 Desulfobulbaceae bacterium
AGCGTTTGCCTAATTCCGAATCATGCGTAACAATGATCAGGGTCAGGCCTTTATGATTAAGCTCTTCGAGAATGTTGATTACATCCTGTCCGGAAACACGATCAAGATTGCCGGTTGGTTCATCGGCAAGCAGGATACGAGGCTGCATAATCGTCGCCCGGGCGATAGCAACGCGCTGTCGTTGCCCCCCGGAAAGCTGGTCCGGGCGATGTTTGGCTCGATCGGACAGGCCGAAAGCCTGCAGCATTTTGTTAACCCGGTTTTTACGTTCACTGCTGGCAAGTCCGGCCAGCGTCATCGGCAATTCAATGTTTTCCGCAGCTGACAGGCGTGGCACGAGGTGGAAAAACTGAAAAACAAAACCGATTTTGTGGCGCCGCAGTGCTGCCTGCTGGGCATCACCAAGCGTTGTCATGTTTTCTCCTTCGAGATGGTAGGTCCCGCTGTCCGGCCGGTCAAGCAGGCCGATGACGTTCAGCAGGGTGGACTTGCCGGAACCCGATGGTCCCATGATGGAGACATACTCCCCGGAGGAGATGGCCAGATCAATATCGCGCAGGGCCGTTACCTGTTCGTCACCCACCCGAAACTGTCGGCATATCTTCGACAGACTGATCATGGTTGACCTTCTGCAAGAAAAACGGTGACTCCGTCTTTGAGTTCTGGCTTGTCGACGTTTACCACAACCTGGGTCCCTTCACTCAATCCGGACACGACCTCGGTAAAGGCCCAGTTGCTGAGTCCGGCGGTAAAGGTCCGTTTACTGATCGTGCTGTCCTGGTCCGAGAAGACATAAACGGCATTCCCATCCATGACCGCTTCCGAGGGTACCTTCAGGGTATCGTTTCGGACATCGATGATGATTTCCACATCGGCGCTGTATCCTGCGAGAAGGTAGGCAAAATCGTCACGATCGACAAAATCCACCTCAATATCGACCGTCCTGGCCTGTTTTGCCACGTCAAGAACATACGGGGCGATACGGCGTACTTTCCCCTCAAACGCCCGGTTACGAAAGGCATCAAGAGCAATCCTCGACACCATCCCGACACGAACTGCGGCCGCATCAACTTCGTCGATTGGGGCGGTTATATAAAAACAGGTGTTTTCAATGAGATCGACAACCGGAGGAGTCTGTACCCCGACCGGGGAGGGCGTCACATATTCATTCAATTCCCCTTCAATTTTGGCAATGATGCCGGAAAAGGGAGCGACAAGTCGAGAACGGGAAAAATTAGCCCGGGCCAGCGAAACATGAGCAAGACTCATTTGCACCGAGGCACGGGAAGCGTCACATTTGGCTCTCAGGGATAAGGCCTCCGTGACAGCCATATCTGTTTGCTCCTGAGAGGTGACGCGGTTTTTCAAGAGTGTTTGAGCCCGTTGCGCCTGCCGTTCCGCCTCCTCGGCTGACTGGCAGGCCGCCTCGGCGTGGGCCTTGGCAACGGCTGCTTCCTGCTCTGCTACCGCTAATTGAGCAGAGAGGTCCTTGTTCCAGATCTCCAGCAGCAGATCTCCCGCTTCAACCTGATCGCCCTCGTGAATGGGCAGTTCTGCTATCTGGCCGCCGATGCTCGGCGACAGGCGGGATCGGCGACAGGCGTTCACCGTGCCGGCCCGGGTATTGGCAACGGTTTTTTCAACAATCCCCCGGGTGACCGGCCGGACCATCACTTCAACCGGCTTAACCCTTATTTTTTGCCAGACCAGAAAAGCAATACCGGCAATCACCAGGAGCAGCACGAGCCATCGAATCAGCCTGCCCATATCATATCTCCGTTTGTTTTCTTCTCTGAGGCTTTAGGGGAAAACGTTCTTCCATGTAGCCACAATCGTTTCGTCCATGAATCAAAATGGATAAACAGATCAGACGGAGCCGGGAGCCAGGGCTCCGAGTGGTTTCTGCTAACCGGTAATGATTGTTTCTCCTTTTTTTTTCTAATGCCCAACAATTATAACACTCAAACTCATCTAAGAGATGAAAATGTTAGGTTTTGGGGTCACTATTTGGGAATCAACGGGAAGGTTTATCAAGGATATGCCGCGTGATAGCGGCGAGGAAAGCAAGTGGGTCGAATACCCTGAAGTTACGTTTACGCTGACCATGACTCATTCCGGAACGATACAGTTCAGCTCCGGTTGACAATGAAATACAGGCTCGACGAGAAAGGTCATTTAACAGGCAAGGTAAACGGAGTCAGCAAAAAGAAGGAGTTAAAAAACTTGCGGAAATCAAAATCATGTTGAAATATGCTGTATGCAGTCTTGAAAATTTGTTCAGGCTTCAAATAGGAGAACCAGTTTTCCAGGAACTCCTCGAGTAACGATCGCTCAGCTTATTATCGATTTTCGGCGTGCAGCAGATGCACAAAACACAGTGGAAATTAAGGAGGGATACAATGAAACCGGCAAAAAAATCAGTTTCTTTTATCGTTGCGCTTCTTCTGATTTCAGGGACGTTGTTTGTTGAAAAGGGGGGTGCGGCAGAGGAAGCCAAGGTCGCTTTCTACGCCAACATCACGGCGGTTGAGCCTATCATGGACGCTTTTACCAAAGCGACTGGAATCAAAGCAGAATATACCCGTATTTCCACGGCCAAATTCCTCGCCACCGTTTTCACCGAATTTGAGGCGGGAAAACTGATGGCGGATGTCATCCAGGCGCCGCTGCCGGTTTTGGAAATGTTGAAAGCAAAAGGTGTCATCTCGTCCTATGTTTCACCCGAAGCCGCGACGTATCCGGAAGGGTCCAACAAGGATGGCATACAGCAGTTCGGTATCGAATACGTTGGACTTATTTACAACAAGGAACTGGTCAAACCGGAGGACGTGCCTAAGCGCTATCAGGATCTGACCGATCCCAAGTGGAAGGATAAAATCGTCATGGCCAATCCGGCCAGCCACGCCACCACCATCTGCTGGCTCATCGGCCTCAGAGATAACGTTTTTGCCTCTGAAGCTGAATGGATGGAATTCCTGAAAGGTCTGGCTGCCAACAAGCCCATGTTTGTGGCGTCCTTCGGGCCGACTCCTGCGCCGATAGAGAGCGGTGAGAAGGTTATCGGTATCTCGATGCCGAAATATATCGTCACCAAGGCGCCGGCACCGCTTGACTGGGCTCGAGTGCAAAACCAGCCCTTGATGGGAACTCCGAGGGCGATGGGAATTTCGACCAAGGCCCCGCATCCCGAAGAAGCCAAAAAGTTCATGGATTACTGGCTGTCCAAAGAGGCCATGGGCCTGCTGGCCAAGGATGTCGGTGAATACGTTCTTACCCCCGGTGTTTTCCCGCCGATTGAAGGCATGGACCAGGCCAAGGTTATCTCGATCAAGGAACTCTCGGATGACGAAATAGCCAAATGGGGTGAAGAGTTCAAGAAAATCTTTGCCGTTAAATAACTTTCGTCCCTCATGGAAATTCAGATAAAAGGCCTTCGGAAGCATTACGCTTCCGAAGGCAGGATCATCAAGGCCCTGGACGATGTCGACCTGATTATCCCGGCAAATCAGATTTTTACCCTGCTCGGGCCTTCCGGCTGCGGCAAGACTACGCTTTTGCGCAGTATCGTCGGACTTGAAAGTCCGGATGCCGGAGAGATCCGTATCGGCGATGAAATTGTTTATTCCTCGGGAAAAAAGATTGCCGTCCCTACGGAAAAACGCGGGCTGGGCATGGTTTTTCAAACCTATGCGATCTGGCCCCATATGAACGTCTTCGATAACGTCGCTTATCCCCTGCAAAACCGCAAGGTATCCAAGGATGAAATCCGGAGGCGGGTAGAAGAAACCCTGTCCCTGGTGCAGCTTGAGGGTTTCGAAAAACGTCCCGCCACGAACCTTTCGGGCGGCCAGCAGCAGCGGGTTGCTCTGGCACGGGCGCTGGTGGGCAAACCGAAGGTGATTCTTTTCGACGAACCGTTGAGCAACCTTGATGCCAAGCTCCGTGAGGAAACCAGAAAGGAATTGAAAGACTTCCTCTATGAGCTGAAGATCACGGCCGTGTATGTCACCCATGACAGGGTCGAAGCGCTGGCCCTGTCCGACATTATTGCCATCATGCGGTCTGGAAGGATCATCGAGACCGGCTCACCAAAGAAAATATACTTTGATGCGGAAAGCGAGTTTGTGGCCGATTTTATCGGTCGGGCAAACCTGATCAAGGCGGTAATTCAGGAGCAGCGGCCCGAGGCAACCGTGGTGGACTCGGCTATCGGCCGGCTTGCCTGCCGGAAGGCCGATTTTCCGGTTGGGGCGGCTGTCACCCTGTGTCTGCGTCCGGAATTCATTTCGCTTACCAGGGGTGATCACCAGGGCACGAATGTCATTCAAGGAAACATTGTCACCATGCTGTTCGTCGGGGATGCCTTTGAGGGTGAGATCCGTGCCGGGGAGCAGCTGCTCCTGGCCCGGATCGAACCGGAAACGAAGCTTGCCAAGGACAATGAAGTCTGGTTCCAGGTAAAACCTGAGCACTGCCTACTTGTTGCCGGATAACGTTTGCAATGACAGGAAAACATACCAAGTTAACGTTCTTCCTGATCGCTATCGTCGGTTTTCTGACGGTCTGTCCGGTGGTAATGCTGGTTTTTGGCAGTCTTTCAGAGGGACTCACCGCCTCCGGTGATTTTACCCTGGCAAAATACGTTGCTGCCTATTCTGATCCGGCACTTCTGGAAGTTCTCTTCAATACCGTCGTGTTTGTGGTCGGCGCTTCGATAAGCGCCACCACCCTGGCACTGTTTCTCGCTTATCTCAATATCCGCACCGATATCCCATTCAAATTCATCTTCGGGGTCATCTCGATCATCCCGATGATGATTCCCCATATCCTGTTCTCGGTAAGCTGGGTGCTTCTTCTCAATCCTTCAAACGGTATCCTCAACCTCCTCCTCAAGGAGCTTTTTGCACTTGAAAACGCACCGTTTAATATTTATTCCCTGCCGGGCATGATTCTTGTCGAAGGGCTTCTTGATCTGCCGATCGCCTATCTGATCATTGCTCCCGCCATGTCGGCATTCGATGCGTCTCTAGAGGAGTCTTCCCGGGTCTGCGGGGCATCGACCGGGAAAACCATTTTCCGGATTACCCTGCCGGTTCTGCGACCTGCCATTCTGGCGGCCTTTATCCTCTGCGTCATTCGCGGACTGGCCTCCTTTGCCGTCCCATCAGTCATCGGCATGCCCGGTCGCATCTATGTGCTGGCCACCCATCTCTACCAGATGGTTTCAACCGGGTTTGCGGCAGATTATGGAAAGGCCTCGGCGGTGGGAATGAGCGTGCTGGTCGCTTCCATCATCCTGATCTACCTGTACCGTTATCTCACCTCGGCGGGTGAAAAATTCGTAACCATCGCCGGGCGCGGGTATAAGCCCACCATCATCCGGTTGAAACGTTCCAAGGTCCCACTTTTTCTGATCCTTGGTATCCTGTCGTTTGTTCTCATCGTGCTGCCGGTAATCGTGCTCATCTATATTTCCCTGGTGCCCTATTCAATGGTCCCGAGCGCCAGAGCCTTCTCGATGATGGGAATGAAGCACTGGATCGATGTGCTGAATGATCCGATCTCCCTGCTCTCCTTGAAAAACAGTCTTTTCCTGGGTATTTTCGGTGCCACTGTCGGGATTTTCCTGTCGATCTTCGTGGCCTATGTGATTGTCAAGGTACGGACCAGGAGCGCCGGAATACTGGAATCCCTCAGCTTTCTTTCCTTCTCTTTTCCAGGCATCGTCATCGGTGTCGGATTCATGTGGTTTTTCGTCCGGACACCCCTTTACGCGACGATCTGGGCTCTTCTCATCGGCTATATTGCCACCTACCTGCCATATGGAATACGTCCCTTATCGAGCGCCTTCGTGCAGATTCATAATCACCTCGAGGAATCCTCGCTGGTGGCGGGCGCCTCATATCTGACGACGCTGCGGCGGGTCGTCGTCCCGCTTCTGGTTCCAGGAATTATCTCCGGCTGGGTCCTGATGGCTACCATGTTTTTCCGGGAGCTGTCCCTGTCGGTGGTGCTGTCCAGACCGGGAACTGAAGTCCTGGCCGTGCAGATCCTTCGCTTTGCCGAAGACGGATTGTGGGGCAGGCTCTCGGCCTTGGGAATCATGATGATTGCGGTTTCAGCCCTGCTGGTGATCCTGGTAAATTATATCGGCAACAAGGTCCGGCCGATGGTGTATTGATTGATGCGTTCCAGTGAATTCAACTCTTCCGGATCGGTGATAGACGGGGAGGTGAAAGGACTTCGCTTTTTAAACCGTTCCTAAAAACAGGGGACAGTATACTTAATTCTTATCCTGTTTATTGACAGATGAACCGTAATGCAGCACTGGATGATTGAAAAGCGAACCGTGTTTCCTGAACTGAGTATACCGTACCCTCTATTTCCTAAAATATTACGACATTCTCAGGCGACACGTTAATTTGGTCGTTGACCGACGTGATACCCTTGATGTTTGCTATGGCTCTTTCGCAATGTATCTTTACGGCGGACGATCTGACTGCTCCTGACAATGAGGCAACCCCTTTTTCAACAACCAAACTCACCCCTTCCACCCCTTCAATTTCCAAAAAAGCCGCTTTCGCCTGCTGAGTAAATGATATATCTTTCAATAGTTCCGCAACATGGCGGCTTTTGCCATTCTCTTTATCGCCAGCGACACGTCTGATCAAATCGACGCTCGTGCTCAGGGTCATATCCCGGGTATTTATGACCAGGTCATAAAGATCATCGTCGTTCAAATCGGCATCAAAATAATTACTGAGATAACCGGATGAGTCACGATCGCTTTGGCGAATGATCCGCTCTGCATCTTTCTCTTCAATGCCCTGCTTTTCCTTTAACCGGGCTACTCTTGTCGCAAACGGTGCAATTATCCTCAGGTTAACGGTCCCGGGGATATCCTTTAAAATCACCTGCCCGCCCCGACCGACAATCACAACATTGTCCTCAACGGCAATTTCACAGACAGCCGCTCGTATCAGATGTGCGAATTTACTTTTATGCATTGAAAGGGTTTGCCATATAGACGGCTTCTTTTCATCGTATTTATCAATTTCAGATACAGAGAATCCAAGCCTGGCAAGAGCCTCACTTATTTGAAGTTTTTCGATATAGTTGTATCCGAGTTTTTCAGCTGTGGCCCTGGCTATTTCATCGCCAAGGCTTCCTTTCTGTCTTGAAATCGTTATGATAGCCATGCTTTGCCCTCCATTCTGAATCCTGAAGTTTTCTATGATGCATCCATGGAACTGACGGCTTTCAAGCGATACCGAATTCTCCTCACTGATTGTCGGTTGGCGCTGCGCTCCCCACCACCAAAAAATAAGCACGATAACTTCCAACAAAATGGAACATTGTGGCAATTCAACTGTAAATTGGGGTCAGCGTAATACTGATCCTTCTCTTTTCGCCATCCCGATGACCGGCAGCTTCACCGATAGTCGCCGGGGATCCTGGCCCATTTTTGCTCTGACGTTGTAGACTCGTCGCTGGTACTCTGAACCCAGCTATAACCATATTGCCCTCAGGCTCCCTCCTCCCGAGAACACCGGGACTGAGCCACCATTGCAGCCAGGCTGAAACAATGATAGATCGCCGCACTGATGCCAACCGACAAGAACACAAATACATAGCGGGTGACGATAAACCAATGCTCAAAAGAGTGATTTGCCATAAGGAAATAGCGCAGGAAGACAACCATGGCTATGGCCATAAAAACGGATTGGGCGCAGATATGGTACTGAGACCTGCTCATGACCGTATTCACGAACGTCAGCAGCACGGCTATCGCCCACCCCGATTGCCCGGGCAGGCACCGTCCTGCCGAGAGGACCAGCCAGATGGGGAAGGAATATGCGGTCCCGGCAAAGATAAACAGGTACATACTGGC
>JAHEMX010000152.1 GCA_024643445.1 Desulfobulbaceae bacterium
TTGACTGAAAGAGCGGATCCGGCCAACAAGCCGCCCCCGCCAACCGGTGCGAGGACCATGTCGAAACCGGTTTCATCCTCCAGCATCTCCCTGGCAGCCGTACCCTGCCCGGCAATAACGGCAAAATTGTCGTAGGGGTGAATTTCCGTGGCACCCGTTTCCGCCAGGACTTGCGCCAAGGCAGATTCACGCGCCGCCAGCGTTGGTCTACAGAAAGTAACTTCTGCACCGTAACCGGCTACCGCTTTCTTCTTTATAGCGGGTGCATTTTCAGGCATCACCACATAAGCAGGCACGCCCCTGTTTTTTGCCGCCAGGGCCAAGGCAGCGGCATGATTGCCCGAGGAATGGGTTGCAACACCTCTTTTGGCTTCTTCATCGCTCAACGACATCACCGCATTTGTTGCTCCCCGGAACTTGAATGCTCCAACCTTCTGAAAGTTCTCACACTTGAAGTAAATCGCTCCTCCTACTATCCGGTTGATGCTCTCGGAGGTGAGAACCGGGGTGCGATGCGCAAATTTCTGCACCAGGAAATGCGCCGCAACAACATCACTATAGGTGGGAAGATTCATGGTCGTTTTTTTAGATACATCAGCACTGATCATCAGGATCTGGACTTCAATATATCGCGAATTTCCTCGAGCAGCGCCTGTTCCGCCGAGGGGGCCGGAGGGGACTTTGGCAATTCTTCCTCCTTTTTCTTTAATGCGTTGATTCCTTTGACGAGGATAAAAATAGCAAAGGCAATGATAGTGAAATCGATAACCGTCTGGATAAACGCTCCGTAACTGATGACGACTGCCGGCGTATCGCCTGCAGCCTCCTTGACTACCACCGCCAGATCAGAAAAATCTACGCCGCCCAATAACACACCGATAGGTGGCATTATCACGCCGGAAACTAATGCCGTGACAATCTTTCCAAATGCGGCGCCGATAATGATACCGACCGCCATGTCAACGACATTCCCTTTTACGGCAAATTCCTTGAATTCCTTGATCATACTCATAGTCTTCTACCTCCTGATGTTGCTACAGCCTTTTCGTTTTAGGTGTCTTAAGTACTTTTCACTTCTATTTTTCAGGTGATGATTACTTTTCCTGCAGTCTCTTCCTCTCTGCTTACCTGAACAGTACAGCAGACGGTAGCTGTCGGATAGTACAACGCTTCATATTCTTTGCAGTATGCAATCCGGATCATCTCCGGCTCATCATGGCATGTCTCATTCGTAAGGCCAGGCAGGCGGTTCGTATCTTTATTGAGCACTAACTATTGCAACCGGAATCTTTTCCGACGGCAGCCTCACGGCACTGCGCCATGAGGTTGTGGATCTCCAGCGGCTCTCCTTTGGCGGGATCGCGTTCGAGGGAAAGCGCTTGTTCGGGACAGTTATTGACGCAGACCCCGCAGCCCATGCACTTATCTTCATCAACGGGACTCTCCGCCTGAAGATCGATTGCCGCAAACTGACAGAGATCAACGCAGGTTCCGCAGGAGATACAGCGCTGCTGGTCCATGCGGCAGATATAACCTGAGGAGGCAAGCATCGGATTGCCGTGCCGGTGGGCATTCATCGCGCCGCAACAGCAGCTGCAGCAGTTGCAGATGGCGTAGAAGCGGTCCAGCATCGCGTCTTTGAAAAAGGCGTGGGAGACATGGCCGCGCCTGTTTTCCGCCTCGATGATGGCAAGTGCTTCATCCTGGGTGACGGCGCGGGCCTTTTTGGCATGGTGTTCAAGGATAAAGCTGAAAAATGGCTCGCCGATAATCAGGCAGACATCAAGCGGCAGACAGGGATTTTCTCGTGAGGATCTGCAGGGGCAGTCCAATACCAGGATATGGTCGGGATTTTCCAGGATGATGTCCCGGGCGCGCGGGTACGGGATAACCTTCTCAAGGTTGGGAAGTCTGATCGGCTGGTTCAGGGTTACCAGCCTTCTAGCACTCTCGAGAGTAACCACCTTGCCGTGATAGGCGTCTGACCAGCCGACACTTGCTTTGTTATCCTCTTTACCGCCTATTTTGGTCACGGCCTTGAACAACCGATAGATCAGTTCTCCGGCCGGCCTGAACTTCTTAACCGCCCAGTGCTCGCCGGTGCCGATACTGATATAGGTGTAGACCCAGCGGCCATAGATATAACCGTGCAGCCACTCGGCAAGACCGTAGCGGCCCAGTTTCTTCGATTCTTTGAAAAAGGCACGTGTCGAAGGTTTGATGAACATATTCCGCCTCCCTGCTGCTAACTTGAGAGAACAAGCGTACGCTCCCGGCAGTTCTGCACGATATCGGTACAAACCGAACCGAGATAGACCTGGGCCATGCGGGAGCGATCGCGCCTGCCGATGAATATCAGCGTTGCATCGCAACCAACCGCCTCTTCCGCCAGGACGGTTCCCGGCATACCAAAATGAATGACCGTCTTGATCTTCCGGGCATCAACACCGGCCTCAAGCAATTGTGTGCCGGACTCTTCAAGAACCCGCTGTCCGCTAGAACCGAGCTGGATGCAGGGTACGCCGTCCTCCTCATAATAACATGACTGGTCAAGCACATGAACCAGAAACACCGTTTCAACCTGATCGTTGACCCGGGAGAGCAGCATGCCGGCCTCGGTAACCGAATTTCTGCTGGCTGGAGAGCCGTCAACCCCGATCAGGCAGCGGGCAAATGGCGAGACATTTTCAGGCATGGGCCGGTCTCCGCAAAGAAAAATGGTAGCCTCAGCCAGCCGGTGCACGATACCACCGACAATGCTTCCGGTCAGCCTTCCTTCCCGCTCTGCGAGTTTACGGCGGTTCATTATCAGCGTCGAATACGGCCGTTCCCGGCAGACGGAGCTGATAACCCTGATCGGATCACCATCCTTGATGATGCTTCCCACACGTCGGCCATCACTCTGCTGCTGCAACAGGGACACGCTTTCACTCAGCAGCGGCGAGACCGTTTCGTCAAGATGACGGCTGCGTAGCTGTCTGACCGCGTCCGGATCCGGGACTTCTCCGGCAGCAAGATTGATCGTGTTCATATGCTCACCAAGATATGATCCGGAAATCACATGCAGAAGATCAACCTCTTCGACAGTGCGGTGCATGGTTCGGATGAGCAAACCGGCAAAAGGTGCCAGCCGTTTGAAGGCTTCGGGAGAATCCACCGGTATCAAAAGGCGGCTGAAAGATCGTGACTCACTGTTCATAAAGGAGCTCTTTATTAATTCATCTGGTCGAAAGTAACCTGTTGCTGCGTAATTATCACTGCAGAGTAGCGCAAAGCCGGGGCTCTACGCAAGTCCTGCCATCATCTGCGGGATGCGATCAACCATCTCCGTGTCGTTGCGGCTGAAGGTTTCAACGATGCGGCCAGCGAACATCACGGCAATACGGTCCGACAGAGCGAGTGCTTCCGAGAGATCGCCGGTAATAAGCAGGATGCCCGCCTGTTCCCGGGCCTTGAGCAGCAGGTTCCAGACATCTTCCGCGGCGGCGATATCGAGTCCCTGGGTCGGTTGTTCGGCAACAATGAGCCGGGGTTTTCGATAAAACTCCCGTGAGAGTACCATTTTCTGCAGGTTACCGCCGGAAAGCTGCCAGGCCAGGGCATTGAGCTTAGGGGGGCGGATATCAAACTCCGTGATCAGGTGCCGGGCTTTTTCTGCCGCTTCCGTTCTGGGCAGCCAGGGACCGCTGCAAAAGGTATCTCTTGTGGTCAGCAGAAAATTGTCAAGCAGATCAAGGCCCTGACAGGTAGCCAACCCCTGGCGGTCCTCGGGAATATAGCTGAGCGTGAGATCCCCGCTCCGCTGCGAGAAGAACCTCTTCCACGCCATGCCCAACAGGGTGATGTTCCCTTTTACCGGTTGGCGCAGACCGCACACCGCTTCCACCAGCGGCTTCTGGCCGTTGCCGGCAACACCGACAATACCGAGAATCTCGCCCTGCCGCAGATCAAGGCTCACCTCGTGGAGTTTTTCGTCCTGCAGTTTTTCAACCCTGAGTACCTGCTGGCGTGGCTCAAGCGGCTGATGGTCTACCTGCAGCAGAACCTCCCGCCCCACCATCCGCTCGGCAAGCTCGGCGGTGGAAGTAACCTGGCTGGCCGGCATCACGCCGACGATCTGTCCCCGCTTCAGGATGGCGATATC
Organism: Desulfobulbaceae bacterium; assembly: GCA_024643445.1. Lineage (GTDB taxonomy): Bacteria > Desulfobacterota > Desulfobulbia > Desulfobulbales > Desulfocapsaceae > Ww85. Next base: position 4,145 of record JAHEMX010000152.1, read on the forward strand.
ATCGGCAATGGACATGACCTCCTCCAGTTTGTGACTGATAAAGACAATGGCCTTGCCGGCTGCCTTCATCTGCCTCATGGTAGCAAAGAGGTTCTCGGCTTCGTGCGGTGTCAGGACCGCAGTCGGTTCATCAAAGATAAGAATATTGCTCTTTCGAAACAGCAGCTTAAGTATCTCAACCTGCTGTTTCTCGCCCATCGAGAGATGGGCGATCAGGGCGTCGGGCGCAATCCTCATACCATACAACGCGGCCAGATCGCTGACGACTTTGGCCATGCGGGATGCTTTCAGCCAGGTGGTGTCCGACTGGCCGAGAAACACATTTTCAGCCACCGTCATGGCCTCTACCAACTTGAAATGCTGGTAGACCATGCCGATTCCGGCCTCTATCGCTTTTTCCGTCGAAGAGAAGACAACAGGGCTGCCGTTGTGATAGATCGTACCGCTGTCCGGCCGGGACTGTCCTGCCAGCATGGACATCAGCGTTGATTTCCCGGCCCCGTTTTCCCCCAAAAGCGCAAGAACCCTGCCCGCATGGATTTCCAGGGTGATATCGTGGTTGGCGCGAACATCGCCAAACGATTTGCTGATGGACTCCAGCCTGATGACAGCGGTACCGCTCATGGGCTGATATTACCTATCCTGGCCGGCAATCGGCTGGACAAACTGGGATTCGGCATCCCATGGAAAGAGAATCCAGGTATCCTGGCTGACCTCGGTGACAAAGGTATCGACGAGCGGACGACCGGCTGGTTTGGCATAAACCGTGGCGAAATGCGCCTTTGGTACCATCTCCTTGACGATTCGCGCTGTCCGGCCCGTATCGACCAGATCGTCGATCAGCAGCCAGCCTTCACCGTTGCCGGCGACTCCTTTGAGAATTTCAGCCTCGCCCTTTTTATCCTTCCAGTCATAGCTCGAAATACAGATCGTCTCCACCAGATGGATGTCCAGTTCCCTGGCGATCACCGCAGCCGGGACCAGTCCGCCCCTGGTTATGGCGATCAACCCCTTGAAATAGTGGTTATCGAGTAGTCTCCAGGAAAGGGCCTTGGAATCCCGATGCAACTGTCCCCAGGAAATGGGATAGGTTCTTCTGTAATCGTTTGGTTGGCTCATGATCTTTTCATTATCCTCGTGATAGGAGAGCCTCTTGCACAATGGTCTTTTCGTCCAAACTCCGCGTTATGCTCAAAATTTTATCCTCGGAATATTATGTATATGCCTGTGGTAAAATTTTTCGCATGCCTTGATTTTGAACGAAAATCCTCATTTTGCAAAAGCCTCAGGATTATCTGATTTTCAAATTGGTACCACCTTATCAGTCGGCCGGCGCTATATTCGTGCCAAGTGCAGCAGGTTCATCGGTTTTACCGCGGCGCCAGGAAGAAAAGACCAGTACGGTTATCGTTAGAACATAGGGCAGCATCAGCAGCAGAGATGAGGGGATCGGAGTCCCCGAAGCCTGGAGTCTGAGCTGCATGGCCATGATGCCGCCAAACAGGTAGGCACCAAAAACCGCCCGGCCCGGACGCCAGAAGGCAAAGATGACCAGGGCAACGGCGATCCATCCCCTGCCGGCGGTAAGGTTATTCGTCCACAGATGGGTATAGGCAAGAGAGAGATAGGCACCGCCCAAACCCATCAAAAATCCGCCCGCCAGCACGCCGAGCCAGCGACAGGCAACGACGTTGAGTCCGGCGGCAGTCGCCGCCGCCGGGTATTCACCAGCTGCCCGCACATTGAGACCGAACCGGGTATTGTATAAAAACAGCCACATCACTACCGGTATGACAAAGGTAATATAGACCAGGACATCCTGGTTGAAAAAAATTGCGCCGAAAAACGGTACTTCTGAAAGAAACGGTATCGGCAGCCGGCTAAAACCGGGGGCCGACTGGCCGACATAAGAGGTACCGAGATAATTGGCAAAGCCAACCCCGAGAATGGTAAGGGCCAGCCCGGAAACCACCTGGTTGCCCTGGAAGACAAGGCAGACAAAACCGTGCAGGGAGGCGGCAGAGGCACCGGCAAGGCCGGCAGCGCAAAAGGCAATCCAGGGATTCCCCGTTACTTTTGCGACCAGAAAACCTACGAGGGCGCCGGTTATCATAATACCCTCGACACCAAGGTTAAGGATACCGGAACGCTCGGTGAAGATTTCCCCGAGCGTGGCATAAAGTATCGGGGTACCCGATTGTACGGTTGCTGCCAGGAGCGGTATGAGGATATCGATACTCATTTTTTCGCGCCGGTAACGATCCTGTATTGGGTGAACAATCCGCCGGCCAATACGGTAAGCAGAATCAATCCCTCAATAATACCGCCGAAAGCGGCCGGGACCTGCAGATCAAGCTGCAGTCCCTCGACACCAACGCGCAAACCGGCCAGCAGGAAGGCGGCGATACCGATATAGAGCGGATTGAGGCGGGCCAGCCAGGCCACGACGATTGCGGTATAACCATATCCGGCCATGATGCTGGGCTGCAGTCGGTTGATGGTTGACGATGCTTCAAGAAACCCCGCCCAACCGGCCAGGGCGCCGCTCAGGGCTAGGACGAGCATCACCAGCCGGTCATAGGGGATACCGGCATAGCGGGCCGCACGAACATTGTTGCCGCTGGCCTTGATTTCAAAACCGATCCGGGTATAGCTCATGAACAACCAGCAAAGCAATCCGAGGATCACACAATGCACCAGCCCCCAGTGGAAGTTGCTGCCGCCGATCCTGCCGATGATTGCAGAACTGCTGAACTCCGATGTCATCGGGAAACCAAAACTGGCAGGATCTTTCCAAACCCCGTACACCAGATAATCAAGGATCAGGATGGCTATGTAGTTCATCATCAGGGTAACGATGATCTCGTTGGTCTTCAGTTTCTGCCTGAGCACGGCCGGAATAAAACCCCAGAACCCGCCGGCAATCACCGCCATGAGGATCATGCCCGGCAGCAGGAGGTAGGCTGGTGCCCCCGGAAAGGACAGTGCTATCCAGGTTGCCCCGACCGCACCGAGGGCGAACTGCCCCTCGGCACCGATATTCCAGACCTGAAGCCTGAAGGCAACGGCAACACCAAGAGAACAGAGGAAGATAGGGGTTGCCTTGATGAGAGAATCCTCAAAGGCAAAGCGCGATCCGAACCCACCCTTGAAGAGTGCGGCAAGCCCTTGAAGCGGGGGAGTTCCGCCGATAAAAAGGATACAGCCACTCAATACCAGGGAGATCAGTATTGCGGCCAGCAAAACAAGACAGGAACTCCAGCCGAGGGGTTCCTGTCTCTTAACGATCCGTATCGCGGACATAGATTTATCAGGAGGTATTGGGGCGGTTGCACCAATACCCCGTTTTGCGCCTTTTTCCGATCTATTCGGTTGTTCCGACGACACCCTTGACAAACCAGGTCATGCCGAGCAGATCACCATCGCTCATGGCCGCTCCGGCGGCTACCTTAACATCGCCTTTCTGGTCCATGATCGGTCCGACGAAGAGTTTCTCGCCGGCTTTGATGGCCTCTTTTTTAGCCGTAACCTTTGCCTGAACATCCTTTGGAACCATGTCGCTCATCGGTGCGAGATCAACAATGCCTTCGGCAAGACCCGGCCATGAGGACTGAGCTTTCCAGGTTCCTGCCTGGACCTGCTTGATGGTCTCGATATAGAAAGGCGCCCAGTTCCAGATCGGGGCGGTGAGATGCGACTTCGGGGCGAATTTACTCATATCGGAGTTATA